>JAIVHE010000371.1 GCA_020201255.1 Desulfobacteraceae bacterium | reverse complement strand
CATCTGGCCCAGTTGAAAAAGGAAGGGGAATCCGGCCGCAAGAAAATGACCCAGTATACCCGGTATGGAACGGTGGTACTGAGTATCATTCAGGGATTCGGCATCAGTGTGGGGCTCGAATCCATGACATCACCGGCCGGGGTTCCCATTGTCGTGGATCCGGGATGGGGGTTCCGGTTGATTACCATCATTACCCTGACTGCAGGTACCGCGTTTATTATGTGGCTGGGAGAACAGATTACGGAAAGAGGCATCGGCAACGGCATCTCTTTGATCATTTTTGCCGGGATCGTTGCGGCCATGCCTTCTGCCATCGGCAATACGCTGCGGCTTATGACCACCGGTGAAATGGGTATCTTTTCCATTATTATTCTGCTGGTGATCATGGTAGGTGTGGTGGCCTTCATCATTTTTATGGAACAGGCCCAGCGGCGGATCCCGGTGCATTATGCCAAACGGGTGGTGGGCCGGAAAATGTATGGCGGCCAGACCTCTCATCTGCCTTTGAAGATCAATACTGCCGGGGTTATTCCGCCTATATTCGCTTCTTCCATCATCATGTTTCCCGCCACCATCGCACAATTTGGAACTCTGCCCATACTACAGACGATTGCGGCCATGTTTAGTCCCGGAACCATCTGGTATTACGGTCTCTATGTCGGGTTTATCATCTTTTTCTGCTTTTTTTATACAGCGGTGCAGTTCAATCCGGATGATGTGGCTGATAATATGAAAAAGAACGGCGGGTATATTCCGGGCATAAGGCCCGGCAAACGCACGTCTGAATACATTGACAAGGTGTTGACAAGAATTACACTGGGCGGCGCTATCTATGTGTCTGCGGTCTGTGTGCTTCCCACCATGCTCATGGACAAATTCAACGTCCCCTTCTTTTTTGGCGGAACCGCATTGTTGATTGTTGTAGGGGTATCCATAGATACCATTTCCCAGATTGAATCGCATTTGATTACAGGAAATTATGACGGTTTTCTGGGAAGATCCGGTGCCAAGCGTATTAAGGGAAGAACGTAACAACCCTTCTATCAAAAGGAGATGAATTACCGATTATGGCAAAAGAAGAACCCATCAAGGTGGACGGGAAAGTACTTGAAACACTGCCAAACGCCATGTTCAAAGTGGAGTTGGAAAACAAGCATGTCCTTTTGGCCCACATTTCCGGAAAAATGCGCATGCATTTTATCAAAATTCTGCCCGGAGACAGGGTGACGGTTGAAATATCACCCTATGATTTAAGCCGCGGCAGAATTACATACCGATTTAAATAACTGGCATTATGCCATAAGAAAAATGACCATATACGCAAACAGGTTAGGAGTATATAGATGAAAGTAAGAGCATCTGTTAAAAAAATCTGCAGAGACTGCAAGGTAATAAAGAGACGCGGTGTTATCAGAGTAATTTGTGTTAACAAACGCCATAAACAGCGCCAGGGATAGGGGGGAAAAAATTTGGCACGTATTGCAGGAGTAGACTTACCAAGAGACAAACATGCATGGATCGCTTTGACCTATATTTATGGTATCGGACCCAGCAGATCCAGACAGATTCTTGACAAGACCGGGATTGATCCTATGACAAAGGCAACGGACTTGACCGAAGACCAGGTAAACAACATCAGAAAAATGATAGATGCAGATTACAAGGTTGAAGGAGAGCTTCGGTCCGATGTTTCCATGAACATTAAACGGTTGATGGACCTGGGATGCTATCGGGGATTGCGCCATAGAAAAGGCCTTCCCTGCCATGGACAGCGGACCTCCACCAACGCCAGGACCCGCAAGGGACCCAAAAGAGCGGCTGTGAAAAAGAAAAAATAGGATAATCTAAAAAAGGCTTAGAAATTATGGCAAAGAAGTCGAAAAAAACCGTTACCAAAAAACGGGTGAAAAAGAATATTTCCACCGGCATTGTGCATATTCAATCCACCTTCAACAACACCATTGTGACTATTGCCGATGAAAACGGCAACACCATATCCTGGTCCAGCGCAGGTACGCAGGGGTTCAAGGGATCCAGAAAAAGCACCCCTTTTGCTGCCAAACTGGTGGCTGAAGATGCCGGTGCCAAGGCCATGGAACATGGTATGAAAAATGTGGGTGTTTTTGTAAAAGGGCCGGGACCGGGCAGGGAATCCGCTTTGAGAGCCCTTCATGCCCTCGGGTTCAATATTTCCATGATCAAGGATGTTACCCCGGTTCCCCACAATGGATGCCGCCCGCCCAAACGCAGAAGAGTGTAAGTTTATCTTGGATTGATAAAGGAGGAAAACGTTGTCACGTTATACAGGTTCAGTCTGCCGGCAGTGCAGACGGGAAAATATGAAGCTTTTTCTGAAAGGCGACCGCTGTTTTTCAGACAAATGCAGTTATGACAGAAGAGGGTATCCCCCGGGAGAACATGGCCAGAAAAGGGTGAAAGTCTCTGACTATGGCATGCAGCTGAGGGAAAAACAAAAAGTGCGCAGAATTTACGGGATTTCTGAAAAACAGTTCAGAATCAGTTTTAAACGGGCTGACAGACAAAAAGGCATTACCGGCACCAACCTGCTGAGTCTTCTGGAAACCCGGCTGGACAACGCCGTTTTCAGAATGGGGTTTGTCAATTCCCGGAACCAGGGAAGACATCTTGTCCGGCACCAGCATTTCACCGTCAACGGCAAAAAAGTCAATATTCCCTCTTTTCAGGTAAAAAAAGGGGATGTGATAGCCCTGCGTGAAAAAAGCAAAAAAATTCAGGCCATTACGGATTCTCTGGAAGCCATTGTCAGAAGAGGAATTCCCCAGTGGCTGGAAATCGATAAGGAAAAATTCACGGGTACAGTGGTAAATATTCCGGCCAGGGATGATATCACATTGCCCATCCAGGAACAGTTGATCGTTGAGCTTTATTCCAAATAGGATATGTCATATTGCATGATGTATCCCAATAGATATTCAGGAGATTTAAATGTCATCTGAAAAAATTGCATATGTTAACTGGCGGGAGATGATCAAGCCGGAAAAGCTTGACATTACCACAACTTCAACATATGGAAAATTTGTGTGCGAACCCCTTGAGAGGGGATATGGCATCACCATTGGTAATTCTTTGCGGCGGATTATTCTGTCCTCTATCTACGGCGCTGCCATTGTATCTGTGAAATTTGATGATGCCCTTCATGAATATAGTGTCATTTCCGATGTTCGGGAAGATGTGTCCGAGATTATCCTGAACCTTAAAGAGCTCAAGCTCAGCGTCCGTGATGTGGAAGACAGGATTCTCACCCTCCGGGCAAAAGGGGAAACCAAGGTCACCGGCGCTGATATCATCAGTCCGGACGGCAAAGTGGATATTTTGAACCCTGAGCAGCATATTGCAACACTTTCCAAAAACGGGGTGTTGAACATGACCATGGTGGTGAAAACCGGTAAAGGCTATTCTCTGGCTTCCGCCAACAAAGATGAGGATGCGCCTGTAGGCACCATTCCCATAGATTCGGTGTTTTCTCCCATCAAACGCGTCAAATATGTGGTGGGAACTTCGCGGATCGGTCAGAAAACAGATTATGACAAGCTTACCCTGGAAATATGGACCGACGGCAGTGTTATGCCGGAAAATGCCGTTGCCTATGCCGCCAAGATTCTCAAAGAACAAATGAATCCCTTTATCAATTTTGATGAAGAAAAAGAGCCGGATTACGACGAAGACAATGGGGATGATGGAGACGGCAGTTTCAATGAAAACATTTACCGCTCCGTGGATGAACTGGAATTGTCCGTCCGTAGTTCCAATTGCCTCAAAAACGCCAGAATTCATACCATCTACCAGCTGGTCCAGAAAACAGACAGTGAAATGCTGAAAACCAAGAATTTTGGCCGAAAATCATTGAATGAAATAAAAGAAGTCCTGTCTTCCATGGACCTTTCCCTGGGTATGGATCTTGAGGGATTTGAACCGCCAGAAGAAGAGAATAATCAGGAAGGAGAATAAATTGCCATGAAACATAGAAAGTCCGTATTAAAACTGAACAGAACCTCAAGCCATAGAAAGGCAATGTTTAGAAACATGGTGACTTCCCTGTTCAAGCACAGCAGCATCAAAACCACTGAAGCCAAAGCCAAAGGCTTGAGAAAAATTGCCGATAATATGGTCACCCTTGCCAAACGAGGAGATCTGCATGCAAGACGGCAGGCCCTGGCAGTGATACGAGAAAAAGATGTTGTTCACACACTTTTCGATGAAATGTCGGAAAAATTTGCTTCGCGGCAGGGTGGTTATACCAGAATCACCAAACTGGGACCTAGAAAAGGGGATGTAGCCCCCATGGTTCAGATTGAGGTTATTTTAGATTGATCTCGGGATTTTGTCAGGCAGATACGCCCGGCAGATCTGCAAATAAAGATATCCTCAGCCCCCCTGATTTTTTTCAGGGGGGCTGTTGCGTTTGTGACCCCAGTCACGGGCTTGTGAGACCTTTTGTTTTCAGATCCAGCACTTTTCGCACCATGTTTACGAGGTCCTGATTCTGGATCGGTTTTGCCATGTACCGGACAATACCGATATCCAGGGCCTGCTTTTCTGAAATCTGTTCACTGTAACCGGTGCACAGGATAACAGG
>JAIVHE010000370.1 GCA_020201255.1 Desulfobacteraceae bacterium | reverse complement strand
GTTTTCTGATCCGGGATCGGGTCAGGTGCCGGCATCGGTTCGGATGTTTTTTGGGGCAGGTACTGCTGGATAAATGGAATTTTGATCTCCGACAAAAACGGAATTTTATATCCCAGACTGGTGACGGCAACATAGCCGCCGGCTGTCAATAAAAAGATCAAAAGCAATACAAGGACCGGCGCACTCAGGGCAGAGCGGGTTTTTTTTCTGGTTTTTCTTGCAGATTTTCCCATCTCAGCTTCCGTATCCAAGGGCTGGATCAACTGTTCACGGGCCGGTCTCCGGAGTGGCGGCTTTTCAGAAGGGTGCTTTTCCTCGTCTGGTATTTCCAAGTCTTTGTCATCAAGATCTTCTTTGTCGTAGACCCCTAAATCAAAATCATCCCCTGGACCAAAGTCTTGTTCATCCGGAGTATCTTCTTTGGGGGTATCGTCATCTGAGCCCTCTTCCGGTTCTGTTTCCTGGTCCAGTACTTCATCATAGGCTGAAAAATTTTTTTCCAGTTCAAAATCCAGGTCTTGGGACTCCAGGTCTTCGTCGGGCTCTTTTTCCTGATCCATATCCATGGAGATATGTTCAGTGTACTCCAGGTCCTGGTCAGATACCCCGGTTTGCCCGGCATCTGTCGTTTCCCGGCCGGGTTCGGAAGTCAGGTCATCAAATGCAATTCCGTCCAGTTCTTCTGCCTCTTCCAACCCATCAGCATGGATGTCTTGGGCCATTTCCATATCTTCCGGCGGTTTCGCATCTTCTATAGGTTCCAGATCCCGGGAATCGAATTCTATCTCTGTTTCATCAAACTCCAGTGGGGTTTCCCGGGCTTCTTCTTCTGTTTCAAAGGCAAGATCTGTATCCAGGTCAAAATCATCATCTGTCTCTTCAAAACTGATTTCAATATCCGCCTGTTTTTCATCCAATGACAAATCGTCGTCAAAGTCGGTATCATCAAAATCGGTATCATCAAAATCCAGGGTGTCGGATTCCAGGTCATCTGCTCCACTGCCGTCTGGTTCAAGATGGGGTTCTGAAGCAGTATCAACGAAAGTGTCTTCGGGTTCAGACATAGTTTCCAGATCCAGGCCGAGGTCGTCATCAGGAACGGGCGGGAATGCTGTAAACACATGTTTACACAGGCTGCAACGGACTTTGGAGCCTTCGGTCTTTAATAAGGATTCATCAAGTCGGAAGCTTGTTGCACACTCGTCACAGGTGATAATCATGGTGCATCCCCCTATATTTTCAGATCATAGATTGCAGGCATATTTCTATATTTTTCATTATAATCAAGTCCATAACCGACAATAAACCCTTTTTCAAGTGAAAAACAGGCATATCCCACATCTATTTTGCTTTTTCTGCGTTCATGCTTGTCAATAAGGGTGCAGACATTTACAGACCTCGGATTGAGCAGGGTAATAAATTCAATGATTTTGCACAGGGTGGTGCCGGTGTCGACAATATCTTCCACCAGAAGGATATCCCGGTTTTTAAATTCCAGATCAGGCTGTTTTGTGAAGACAATCTGTCCGGTGGAAGAGGTGCCTTCATAGGAAGATGCCCCGATGAAATCGATATCATGCTCTATGCTGATCTGCCGGGAAAGATCAGCCATAAAAATGAAGGCACCTTTTAAAATTCCCACCAGAATAAGGTCTTTGCCCTTGTAGTCCATGGTGATCTGTTTTCCGATTTCCCGGGTCCGTTCGGCAATTCTCTGCTGGGAAATCAGGGGAATAAAGTCAGGCATGGTATACTACAATCCTGTGGTTTTCAGTTCCTGGATCAGTTTTTTTTGTTTGGCTGTCAATTTTTTGGGCATCTCTATATTAATCACAACAAACAGATCTCCGCAACCATTTCCTTTCATATGGGGAATGCCATGGTTGGGAAGGCGCATTCTGGCTTTGTGCTGGGAACCAGCGGGAAGGGTAAGATTCATGGTTTTTCCCGATGGCGTCAAAATTTCCAGCTTGTCTCCTAAAAGGGCCTGGGTCAGTGTAACGGTTTTGTGTAAAAACACATCATTTCCGTCAATGGTGAAGCCTTCCGACGGTACCGGACTGGATTTTATGTACAGGTTTCCGGAAGGTCCGCCATTGGGTGAAACTTCCCCTTTTCCGGGCAGCCGGATTTTTTTACCCTTTGTCAATCCTTTGGGAATGGTAACCTCAACGGCATTGGCAGCCCCGCCCTGACTGATGGTAATCGTTTTTTTTGTTCCGTGGATCATTTCTTCCAGGGTCAGGGGGATTTCATACTCCAGATCTTTTCCCGGAGTCTTCGGACGTGCCCGCTGCTGACCGAACCCACCGCCCATGTTTTGGAAAAAAGGATTGCCTCCGGAAAAACTGGTCCGCCCCCTTTGCCCTGACTGGCCGAAGGATGCGGAAAACCCGCCCCTGCCTCCGCCAAAACCAAATTCTTTGAGGATATCTCCCAGGTCAACGTTTCTGAAAATATCCTCCTGGGAATACCGCTGCTGAAAATCGGCAGATCCATAGGTGTCATACTGCTTGCGTTTTTCAGGATCACTGAGAACAGCATAGGCTTCGCTGATTTTTTTGAACTTGTCTTCCAGGGATTTATCCCCTTTGTTTTTATCAGGATGATACTTCATGGCAAGTTTTCTGTAGGCTTTTTTGATTTCCCCTTCACTTGCTGTTTTTTCGATGCCTAGAATGTTGTAATAATCATCGGCCATTTTTTCCCTCGCAACGTCTAACGGTAATTATTCCATATTATTTTTTATGATAAATGATAAGTGCCAACCGGTGCAAGTCAAGCTGATTTATGCTTATCATATGCAGCAATAGCCACCATCAGAACTGAAATGGCGGCAGGGGTCATGCCGTCGGTTCTGGATGCCTGGCCCAGGGATTTGGGTTGAATTTTTTCCAGTTTTTCTTTTATCTCATTGGACAGGCCGTGGGCTCTGGCATACTCAAAATGATCGGGAATTTTGATACGTTCCAGATCCTTGAACTTTTTGATTTCATTGAGCTGGCGGGTAATATACCCATCATACTTGATCTCAATTTCAACCTGGGTTGCCGCCCGCATAGAAACCGGCTCCAGTGGGGGTGAAATGGTTGTTAACTGCCGGTAGCTGAGTTCTGTCCGTTTCAACAACTGCGCAAGCTTGACCCCGGTGGTTATGGGGTTGCTGCCCAAAGATGCCAGCAGCTGGTTGGTGGCATCATCCGGCTTTACCACAGCCTGTTTGACCCGCCTGATTTCCCGGCTGGTCTGGTCTGCAATTTCCCGGGACAACTGCAGGCGTTCTGTATCGATGAGGTTGTATGCATGGGCGGTCTCAGCCAGCCGCAGGTCTGCATTGTCTTCTCGGAGCAAAAGCCGGTATTCCGCCCGGGAGGTGAACATGCGGTAGGGTTCTGAGGTCCCCCGGGTGACAAGGTCATCCACCATGACCCCTACGTAGGCCTGGGATCTGTCCAGGATAAGGGCCGGCCGTTTCTGGATTTTGCAGGCGGCATTAGCTCCTGCCAGAAGCCCCTGGGCCCCGGCTTCTTCATATCCGGAGGTGCCGTTGATCTGGCCGGCCAGGAAAAGACCTTTGATGCGTTTGCTTTCCAGCGCAGGGGTCAGCTCCAGGGGATTTATATAATCATATTCAATGGCATAGGCCGGCCGCATGATCTTTGCCTGTTCCAGGCCTTTCACTGACCGGACCACCCGGTACTGGATCTCCAGGGGCAAACTGTTTCCCAGGCCGGATGCATAAATTTCTTTGGTATGTATCCCTTCATATTCCAGAATGATATGGTGGCTGTTTCTGTCTGAAAATTTAACGATTTTATCTTCAAAAGACGGGCAGTACCGGGCAGACTGTCCTTTGATATGCCCGCCGTACAGGGCTGAGTATTTCAAATTTTTTCTGACAATATCATGGGTGGCAGGATTGGTTTCTCCCATGAAGCTGGGCAGCATGGGGGTGGTGATTTTTGTGGTGCTGAATGAAAAAGGTGTGGGATCGGTGTCTGATTCATGGCGCCGAAAACTGGTAAAATCTATACTGTCGGCGTGCAGCCGCGGCGGGGTTCCGGTTTTCATTCTTCCTATGTCAAAGCCCAGGTCAGCCAGGTTTTGTCCCAGATGAATGGATGCAAATTCTCCGGCTCTGCCCGCATCTGTTTTGGTGGCACCGATGTGAACCCTGCCCCGTAAAAAAGTGCCGGTGGTGATGACCACGCACCCGGCCTGATAGGCAAAGCCGGTCATGTCCACGATGCCTTTGACGCAGCCCAGCCGTTTTCAACGACCAGATCCCGGACCATGGCCTGTTTCAAATCCAGGTTGGGGCAGGTTTCCAGCACCGTTTTCATGTGATGCGAATACATGCTTTTGTCGTTCTGGGTCCGGGTGGAATGAACTGCCGGCCCTTTTCTGGTATTCAGGGTCCGGTACTGGATGGCGGAGGCATCTGTGGCAACAGCCATCTGGCCGCCGAGAGCATCAATTTCCTTGACCAGCTGGCCCTTGGCCATCCCTCCGATGGACGGGCTGCAGGGCATGGCTGCGATCTTGTCCATGTCAATGGTCAAAAGCAGGGTGCTGCACCCCATGCGGGCTGCGGCAAGGGCTGCTTCACACCCGGCGTGACCGGCGCCCACCACCAGGACATCATATGTGTTCAGTGCACTATTCATAACCAGACATAATATGAATGATATGGTATAAAATCAATAGAAATTTCGCAGAATCATAGGATGTAACCAGATCCTGTCCCGTTGAACGATGCATGTCTTTTGTGGGTGCCTTGCACGCTGGACCGCTTTGTCAGCTGCCTGCCAAGGGTTCTGGGAAGCCGGGCGGAAGGACCGCCCCTGGCGGTATCCTGTGCCCGGCCCGAGATCCTTCGTGGGCCTGTTTGTATGACAGCAATGAGATCCAGCTGGCCACTTTTGGTTTGAAAGCCTTCCCGGCAGATGGTACCAGGCCCCCTTCGGCTCTGACGGTCCGGTCACAGGACACCGCCAGGGGCTCCTTGCCAGGGGCTTCGGTCAGGGTGCCAATAGTGTGCAGTCTATGGTTGCAAATATTCAGGTTGCTTTGATTTTTTCAGGATAAAAATGATAAGATATACGTTAGCTGGAAGACTTGGTTGTGAAATACACAGGATAGGGCAATGGAAAAAAAGAAACGGTATACCGACTATAACAGTTATTTGCGGGAAATTTACGGGGAGCGGGTACAGAAAATTGCGGTGGATGCCGGGTTGACC
>JAIVHE010000072.1 GCA_020201255.1 Desulfobacteraceae bacterium | reverse complement strand
AGGCCACCACCTTTGCTGATGGCGGACCGCCCCCCCCTTGTGATAGGTTGATTTATCAGTGCTGTTCGCAGGTGTGTTATTTGAGATGGTTGCACTATTCGTATTTGTATCGATAACTTGCAACACAATCAGCTAAAACCTTATATATAGGGCAGTATAGCGCCCTGGCAATCAATTTTATTGCATTAACGCATCTGCGGTTGGAAGATTTTACTCCCCAGCAGGTGGCAATCTTGCTTTTGAAAGAAAAAAGCCGGGTTTTATACGGAATCGCACAAAACCCGGCAGATGTGAAGTGAAGGGTTATTGGGGTGGGGATTGGATACTGGGGGTGTTCATGGCATTGGGGCCTTCCGTTCGATAGCTGAGACCGTCCCGGATATTAATAACGTGAGCATTGTGCATCAACCGGTCGATAATTGCATGGGTAACAACCGGATCACCCAAAGTCGGCCCCCAATCTTCAAGACTGATGGAAGAGGTCGTAATAAAGGCCGTATTGTCCTGGCAGACGCTGATCAAGTCCAGCAACAGGCTGGGATATTCCGGCTTTGTGCGGATACTGCCCACATTGTCTATGATTAGAAGATCAAAACGGCTTAATGAAGTGATCACCTCATCGGTGGTTTCGTCAGCCAATGAAGTATAAAGCATGGCCAAAAGCTTTTGCAGTGAAAAAAATCGAACCTTAAAACCGGCCCGGCATGCCTGATCGCCAAGAGCAGCGACAATATGGGTTTTCCCAGTCCCGGTTTTCCCAAAAATTAGCAGCGGCTGCTTTCGGTCTACAAAGGAAAGCGCCATTAAATCTTTGAGATGTTCAACATTCAGGCTTGGCTGGAAGTTAAAATCAAAGTTGTCGAATGTCATGTTTCTGGGTAAATCGGCTATTTTTAACCGCCTTTCCAAGGAACGGCACTTTCTTGCCTCCATCTGCCTGTCCACGATGTCGGCCAGAAACGCCAAATGGCCGGATTGATTTTTTTGGGCCTTGGCAAGGGCCTGTTCCAGATATTGGGCCATATCCTTGAGATAAAGTTTGCGCAGTTTTTTTTGAACCTGGTCGTTTAAATTTTCATTCATCCTTGCCATCCATTGTTTTTCTGTTAATCAGGTGATCATATCTTTCCGGATTATCCTGCTCCACTGAGCAGGATTTCAAATAATTTCGGACATTGTCGGGCATACTTTTTCCGGCAGATTTTTTACCTGAAGCTTTGATGCTTTTTCCCTGGATGATACGCAGGATGACGTCGGCACTGAATGAATCAAACCGGGTCGCATGGGCCAGTGCCCCCGAGACCACATCAGCACCATAGCGGTCGGCATATTTGAGGATACGGCCCATATGGTATCCTGCAGCGCTTTTCCGGGTCTCTTTCAATCCGTTATAATAAATCTGCGCCACCTCTCCCAATCTCAAAAAAGCATCTTTGAGCAATTGGCTCTGACCTGTCATCTTCCTGTATAAGGCCTCATGCTCCGGCAACACCTGCCTGTCTTTTTGCGTGTATACATGCCGGCAATCCATTTTTTCATCACACCATATTTCAATGTGATCACGGAACAAACGGACCTGTACGTACCGGCCGATAAGCTCGGGACTGGCAGAGTATCTTTTGTTGTCAATGGCAATACAAAAATCAACGTGTACAAGCCGGATCACCTCTTTAAAAAACTGATCCGTTTTATTCCACGGTACAGGCTTCAACAGGCTTTTTTCCCTTGCCAAACGATCCATCGGCCGTTCCCTTGTAGTGCCGTGAATGCGGACATTGGCTGTGTTTGCCCGCCAAGCATCGGCCTTGTTATTGAGATCTTCAAGATCGATAAACTCCCGTCCTCTCAGAAAATTGTCCTCAATATACCGGAACGGCCTTTCTACCTTGCCGTGCCTCTCTTTTTTGCCAGGTAGAAGGATGACGATCTCAAAGCCATACTCCCGGGCAAACCGTGCAAATACCGGATTGATCCAAACGCTGCCGTTTCCCGTGTGTCGACCGACCGTGGTCATATTGTCATAGGTAATTTTATGAGGAACAGCCTCGATCTCGTTAAAGGCCTCTTCATGCAGCCGAATAACGGATTCCATGGTTTCATCAGAAAAATGGCGTATAAACAGCCACCGGCTGTAACACAACACAAAGGAACCGGTATGCACAACCTCCCGTCGGCCGCCCATGTAAACATTGTGAGGGCTCCAGTCCATCTGGCCTTCATCTCCGGGGGCATGGTCAATCGGAGGCCTGGGCACCTTCCATCCTTTGGGCCGGATTTTTCTGATATGCTCCTTGAGGATGGAATATCCGCCCGTATATCCCAATTGCCGAACTTCCTCCAACACCCGGACCCCGCTGAGATTCTTTTCCTTTACAAGGTAACCGATTTTGGCCTTGTAGGGATCAAGCTTACTTTTGCGGGGCCTGGTTCGAGGTGCATTGACTTTGTTGCAACCCAATGCCCTGCGTACCGCCTTGCGGCTGTGCCCGGTCTGTTTTGCTGTCTGACGGATGGATGCCGTCTGTCCGAACATTCTACGAATACGTTCCTGTTCCTTTTCATTTAATCGACTCATGGTTCCCTCCTGTCAACTCATTGAACTTTTCCATCTGAGCCTTGACCCGTTCTATAAAGTATTTAAGGGCAGCGGCTTCATGTCCATTGATTGTGCCGCTGCCAAAACAGCTGTGCAATGTGGACATCTTCGAGAGGATGGCATCAATGATCAAACAATAGCTTTCTTTGTTTTGCCCGACGACTTTCAACGCTTGCCGGGGAGATTCAAGCAAGTGGCGCCTGGCACCGGGATCCCTGGTTTTGCACCACAGGTCCACCAGGCGGTTCACCTCCCGGGATTTAAGGTTATGCTTTTGAATGGCAAGGGAAAAATCGGCCTGGGTTGCCGGCTGCAACCGTGCCAGTGACGAACCGACCCCGGCGGGGAGCAGCTCAAGTTTGATATCATGAACAATTTCCGGAGCCAGGCTGCGGATCATGGAAAGCCGTCGGCAAACCCAGCTTTTATGCCGCTCAAGGAGTACCGCAGCTTCAACCTGGTTGAGCCCTTCTATTTCGACCAGTTCCCAGACCATCAGGGCTTCCATAATAGTGGAAAATCCATCCGGCCGGTTAAGCAGGTAGAGCAATGCTTTGGCTTCCGCAATACTTTTTTTCAACACAGTAACTTTGAGTGTCGTCATTCCAAGTTGCCCGGCACAACGATGCCGCTTAAAACCGTCTATTAAAATATGGCACCCCTTATCCTCAACTGCAACGACAGATGTCAGCTGACCGTGCCTGATCAGTGAGGCTGCCATTTTTTCCCGGGCACCGGCATGAACCGGCCGAAGAAACCCTAAGCGTAAATCCAGTTGATCCGGACGTAGCTTAATCATTTGACCTCCTGTGCGAGATCAAGGCTCTTTGTGATTATCCGGTGTATAGTAGCAGGATCATGCTGTTCCATATCTTTGGCAGTGACAAGGGCCGATGATGAATCCGTCACCTCTTCGGGCAGAGACAGCACCTGGAACAAACGGCCGTCAAACCCGATGAGATCCTTGTCTATCAGGCCGTTCCTGGCCAGAATGTACTCATCCGGGGTAATAGCGACCAATGAACAGATCTTGTCAAAACTGTAATAAGATATGCCCTGACGATCCCCTGCCATCACCAGAAAAAAATAAAGCAGCAGTTCATGGTGACTCAGGCTGCCCCAAAAACCCTGCCGCAAAAAACGATGGCTGATCCAGGCAAAACTGCCGTCAATTTTCCTGACCCGATGGCGAAAAAGCGGTTTTTTTTTGATCATTTCATCCTCCCTGACAATAGATTGACACCAAATGGGTGCTTTCATATCGGTTGCCATAGCCCCGCCGGGGAAAATGATCCACAATTTGACCTGTTTTTCCACAAAAACGGCAACAGGGCATGGCAGACGACAATACTTCAGGGACGTTATCATGGTCCAAACCGGGTGTTGAAGATGTATCATCCATGGTTTTTTTTGATCGCTGCAGTCTTCGTCGTCTTTCCTGCTGTCGGTGGGCTTCTTTGCCTTTTTCTGTCTGTCGGTATTTTTGTTGTGCCTTGCGATGGGCTTCTCTACGGGCAGCCTTTCTGCACTCCTTACTGCAATAGGCCTGGCCCCGCCAGCAACTATGACAGATGAAAAAATCAAGAAGACATCGCTTGCACTTGATATGCTTTAATAAAACCACAGCCATCTCCGTTCTTGTCAAAAAACGGAAGTCGTGGTTAAATGAGGATGCAGATGGACTTCCGTCGCGTAACCGGGTATCTGCACGAAGGTCCGAAGTTCCAGCTTCGGGCCTTCCCCTCTTCCTTTTATGGCAGAAAGCTCATCGCTTTGCCAAGACAAGAAAAAGAATTAAATCCAAAGAAAAAAAGGAAGGAAAAGCAAGGTTAATAATTTTTGTAGGGGAAGAATATATAAGACTGAAGGCGGGGACGCTTCTATCGGCCGGGTTGGTGCCTCACTTTTCTGTCACAGGCGGTAACCTTGGCGACCGGCGGTAACATAAAACGGTGGGTAACAGAAGGATCGAGACCGGAATCGAGTGGGCGGAGATTTGCTTTGTACCCAACAACATTGGTCACAGCAAGAAAGGTTCATGCCGGTATAT
>JAIVHE010000071.1 GCA_020201255.1 Desulfobacteraceae bacterium | reverse complement strand
GCCGGCACCAGCACCACTTTTTTGGTTTCGCACCACCCGTCAAAGGGGTTGTCCATCACCACCAGTTTCTGGTTGGGTATCCGGTCCTGCTGTTTTCTGAATTCTTCGGGAAACCCCCACTTGTTGATAATGTCGGTTCCCAGAGAAGACCTTGTGGGCAGAAAGGCAATGCCCATGGCCCCGGCCAGAAACCGGAGGGTCATCTGGAAGTTGGAATAATCCTCTACCGTGATACTTTTTTCCTGAACCGCTTTTTTGAACCGGATGCAGGTGGGCATGAACTTGCCTGTGCCGCCATAGGCGATCTCCAGATGGGAGACACACCCGGCCCCGATCAGTTCATCCACTCCCTGGCCATTGGAATGGGCATACACATGCAGGTCTCTTATCTTCTGCCGTATGATCTCATACACCGCAGCCATGGGGTTACGGTTCAGGGTGAACCCGCCGATGGACAGGTGGCACCCGTTTTTCACATACTTTTGCACAGCATCTTTAAGCTGCATCACTTTGGTTTCATCAGTATTCATAATCTGCCTTATCTGCTTTATCTACCTTTTGTTGTCAAATAACATATATCCTGTATCATCCCATAAGTGATGGCAGCCACAGACATATTTGGGGAAACAGCATGACGATGATCAACCCCACTCCCTGAAGAATGATGAAGGGCCACACGGACCGGTAAATATCTCCCATGGTAATGCCTTCGGGAACCACACCTTTCATGTAAAAAAGTACAAACCCGAACGGAGGGGTTAAATAGGCCATCTGCATGTTCAAAATAAACAAAATTCCGTACCAGAGAGGGTCAAAGCCCAGGCTGGTGATGATGGGCACATAGATGGGGGTGGTGATCATGATGATGGGCAGATCATCCATGATCATACCCAGGAAAAAGAGACTGGCCATCATGGCAATGAGAACGGTCCAGGGATTGAGGCCAACCGATTTAATGATCTGGGTTAAAAATGATGGAAGGGCCAGCGAATTAATGACCGTGGAAAAGGCCAGGCATCCGATGATAATCCACAGCACCATGCTGCCGAGCCGGGAGGTTCTGTACAAAGAAGAGGAAAAAACCTCCCAGGACAGCTTGCCGTGAAGGCCCACCACCCCGATGGCGGCCAAAGCCCCGACGGCGGATGCCTCGGTGGGGGTAGCCAGCCCCATGAAAATCGTACCCATGATGGAAAAAATGAGCAGAAAAGGAAGGAACAGGCCTTTGAGGGCCAGAAATTTTTCTCCCCAGGTGGCACGTTCGTCTTCGGGTATGGCTGGACAAATACCGGGCTGGGCAAAACTCCTGATGATGATATAAATGACATACAATCCGGCAAGAAGCAGCCCGGGAAGAATACCCCCCAGAAACATCTTTCCGATGGAAACACCGGTGACCGAGGAATAGACGATCATGGTCACACTGGGAGGAATGAGAAACCCCAGGGCACCTCCGCTGGAAATACAGCCGATGGCGATCTCTTTCTTATAATTTCGACTGAGCATGGCCGGCAAGGCAATCAGCCCCATGGTCACGGTAGCGGCCCCCACGATTCCCACGATGGCGGCGATGACCACGCAGACCATAACAGTGCCCACCGCCAGCCCACCGGGCATGGGCCCCAGCCATTTATAGATCAACTCGAACATGTCATCGGCAATCCCGGACTTATCCAGGAGGCTGCCGATGAGAATAAACAAGGGAATGGCCATGAGCACCTCACCGGACATCTGGGCGAACACCGCATGGGGCAGAATCTGGAGCTTGGCAGGGCCCAGAACCGTCACAATGAAAACCAGTCCCACGGTGCCTAAGGCAAAGGCCACCGGGGTACCCAGAACAAAAAGAACCACCAGGACCAGAAACATCAAAAGAACGATAATGACAGGGCTCATTTGGTTGGCTCCTCCCTGAATTTGAGCACGGTTTCACAAATACCGGCAGCTGCCTGGAGAATAAACAGCCCTGCAGCAATGGGAACAAACAGCTTTACCGGACCCAGGGGCGGTCCCCACACCGTGTAGGAATGCTGGTTTATCTTAAAGGTATGCAGGACATCTTTGCCACCCACCCAGAAAAGGACCACAAAAAAAGTGATGCACACCAGATACGCGATGATGTCGGCGATCAGCCTGAACCGGTAGGGAAATTTGCTGTAAATGATGTCCACACTGACATGCTCTTTGCGCTGCAGCAGCCAGGGGCCTGTCAGGGCCAGATAAAACGCAAAGGAAAACCCGGAAAGTTCATGTACCCAGATGGTGGGAGAGTTGAAAAAATATCGCATCAACACTTCATAGCACAAAAATAGCATGATCAGGATCAGCACAAAGGAAGATATCTTCCCCAGCTGCCGGTTCATGCCGCCGATAAACCCGATGGATTGTTCCAGTTTTCCCATGTTCACCCCGATGGTTTGCGTTTGGTTTTTAAAATCCGTTAACAGAATCAGCATTCCAGGCTGATTTCCCAGCCCGGAATGCCAAATATTTTGCAATCCAGATCTTTTAGTAACCCAGATCTTTCAGGTTCTTCCGGATCATCTGGATATACCGGGCAGAAAATTCATCTTTTTCAGACACCTCATCCCAGATCTCATCCGCCGCCTTTTTAATTTCGTCCACTGTGGACTGGGGCAGCACCACCTTTTCAACACCGGCATTCAACATGTCGGTTTCCGCTCTCTTTTCCATCTGCATAAAAGCTCGGGTAAAATCCAAAGATGACTTTCGGATGGCGGTTTCAAACATCACCTGGAGGTGTTTCGGCATGGAATCAAATTTGGCTTTATTGACCAGCACTTCAAGGGTCTGCACCCCGGAAAAATCCGGCACCACCATGTATTTACCTACCTCTTGCAGATTCTGGAGGTAGTTTTCCGCATGGGATCCGCTGACCGTAGCATCAATGGCGCCCCTGGACATGGCCACATAGATCTCGGCAAAGGGAATGAAAGTTGTAGAGACACCCATTCGGTGAAGCATCGTGGCCATGGTCCCGGCGGCCCTGACCTTGAGATTCTGGATATCATCCAGGCTCTCTACTTTTTTTCTGGAAAACATGGCATACCCGGGCCACACCATGGCGCCGGCATAATACACCCCGTGTTTGGCATATTGTTCCCGCAAAAAGTCCAGACCGCCTTCATCATAATAAAAATTGAGGGTTTCCCACATGTCCCTGGGATCTCCGGGCAGTGCAAAACTGGTGGCTGCCACCGGCACAATCCCCCCATGATAGGCACCATAGGTAATGGCCATGTCAATGGCCCCGGACCCGGTTGTTTCAAATGTCTGGGGAGATTTGACCAGACCGCCGGGTCCGACCTGATCGATGAGGATCTGCCCTTCACTCATGATTTTCAGGTCATCTGCCATCTGGGCGATGACTTTCCAGCCCGGGTGTTCCATGGCATTGACATTCTGGCAGGTGAACCGATAGGTCTTGGCCTGGACCGTGGCAGCCAATCCCATAACAAAGATGAGACATAAGACCGCTGTCAGCAAATTGGTCCCGTTGTTTTTGCTTTTTGTTGTCATAATTTCCTCCTGAATAAAAAGTTCATTACATGTGTTGACCCACAACATCCATTCCAATCTGAAATTGTCTGTCAGCAAATACCGTGCCATTCTCCAGCCATGGCCGGTTTGCAATGGATTTAAAAGAATCCACCCACCCGGAACCATGGAATAATATGCAAATTTGCATATTATTCCATGGTTCTGTAACCGGACAAAAATATTTTTCTATATAAAAACAGACTGTTAAGGTGATATAAACTTTATATATGCAAAAACGCATATTTATGCAGATCTGAGGGGTTTTGCCGTCCCCTGCCAGGGGTCCCGCCTGGATTCAAAATCCGCAAAAGAACCTGGAAAAGCCATTCTATGCCTGTTTCTTCAAATAAAATCCGGCACTGGCATATGTTTTGCTGTGTTCTCGATAACAAGAAAACCATCAACCCGAATCTTTGGAGACATAAAAATGACTTCCACCAACACCCAGTATTACAACCAGCTGCGGCAGGAACATGTGGCACAGGGACCGGCCAATCTCACACCGGCGGTCATCAAAAAAGCCAGCGGGGCCGTCATGACGGACGTGGACGGCAAAGAATTCATCGATTTTGCCGGCGGTATCGGCGTAAACAATGTGGGCCATGCCCATCCCAAGGTGGTCAAGGCCATCAAGGACCAGGCAGATCAATTCATCCATACCTGTTTTCACGTGGGCATGTATGATTCCTACATCGAGCTGGCCCAGAAACTAAACACCCTGGCACCGGGCAATTTTCCCAAGAAGACCATGTTTGCCAACTCCGGGGCGGAAGCGGTGGAAAATGCGGTAAAGGTGGCCCGGTATGCCACCAAACGGCCGGCGGTGATCGCCTTTGAAAACGGATTTCACGGCCGGACCCTCATGACCATGTCTTTGACCAGCAAGATCAAGCCCTATAAATATGGTTTTGGGCCGTTTGCACCCGAAGTGTACCGGGTCCCCTATGCCTATTGCTACCGATGCCCGCTGGGGTGCACCTATCCTTCCTGTGACATTGCCTGTGCAGACCTGCTGGAATCGTATTTCATCACCCATGTGGACCCGGAATCCTGTGCCGCCATCATTGCCGAACCCATCCAGGGAGAGGGCG
>JAIVHE010000302.1:1365-19309 GCA_020201255.1 Desulfobacteraceae bacterium | reverse complement strand
TCGTTCATGGTGGAACCTACGGAAACCGAATCCAAAGAAGACATTGACCAGTTCATCCATGCGGTGAAAGCCATTGCCAAAGAAGCAAAAACCACGCCGGAAAAACTCACACAGGCACCACAGCTTCCCAAGGTGGGCCGCCTGGATGAAGTGGCAGCTGCCAGAAAGCCATGCCTGCGAGGATAACAAAAGACAAACGCGTCTGTGTATTCCAGGACTTGAACGTCCTGGAATACCGGCGTGCTCTGGCGCTTCAGGTTGAGGCGCGCAATGCCAAGATCCGGGACCGCTCTTTGCCGGATCACCTGTTTTTTGTGCAGCATCCGTCTGTGTTCACCTTTGGCAAAAATGGAGGCCAAGAAAACCTGATCGTCTCTGAAACCTTTTTGAACACCCGGGGGGTTGACACGGTCGCAACAGACAGAGGGGGCAATATCACCTATCACGGGTTGGGCCAGGCAGTGCTGTATCCTGTGATCGATCTTACACAGGCACGGATCGGGGTGGCGGATTTTGTGTTCGGCCTGGAGGAGATCATGGGCCGAACTGCCAAAGATTTCGGGGTACAGATAGTTCGGGACCCCAAAAACCACGGCATGTGGATAGGAGCAAAAAAAATCGGATCCGTGGGCTTGTCCATCCGTCACGGCATCACCACCCACGGCCTGGCCCTGAATGTCTCATTGGATTTGACCCCGTTTTCCTGGATCAATCCCTGCGGCATGTCAGGCATATCCATGACCTCTCTGGAACAGGTATTACAGGCAGCCGGAGAAAAAAAACCCGGTATTTCCATGGACGCGGTGCAAGACAAACTGGTAACCTATTTTTGTGCCTGGTTTCATTTCGATTACCAAAAGGAAGAGATGCATGTGTAAGACAAAATCCAGGCAAGGCAAGCCTGCCTGGCTGAAAAAACATCTGCCCCGGGGCGGAGAATATGCAAAGGTGACCCGGCTGCTGGCCGGGGCAAAGCTGCATACCGTGTGCCAGGAAGCCAACTGTCCCAATATGTTTGAATGTTTTTCCAAAGATACGGCCACCTTCATGATACTGGGGGACCAGTGCACCAGGCATTGCAGGTTCTGCAATATCACCTCCCTCCCTCCCCTGCCTGTGGATCCAAACGAGCCTGCCCGGGTGGCACAGGCTGCCTTGGATCTGGGGCTGCAATACGTGGTGGTGACTTCCGTGACCCGAGATGATCTGCCGGACGGCGGGGCCGCCCATTTTGCCGCAGTTATCAAGGCCCTCCGGAAAATGGGAAACCACACCGGACAGACCATCCGGGTGGAAGTGCTGATCCCGGATTTCAAAGGGGATATGGCTGCTTTGAAAACTGTGGTGGACGCACAGCCGGATGTCATCAACCACAATATGGAAACCGTGGCAGAGCTGTATCCACAGGTCCGTCCCGAGGCAATGTACCAGCGGTCTCTGGATTTGATCAAACAGGTAAAACAACTGGATCCGCGTATGCCGGCCAAATCCGGTATCATGGTGGGACTGGGAGAAACCTTTGATCAGCTGGAACAGACCATGCAGGATTTGTATGACCATGGCTGCGATATGCTGACCATCGGCCAGTATCTGCAGCCGACACGGGAACATTTGCAGGTACAAACATATTATCCGCCCGAAGCCTTTGATGCGTTACAGCAACATGCCCGAAACATCGGATTTACAAAAGTGGCTGCCGGCCCGTTTGTGAGAAGTTCCTACAAGGCGGAAGAGCTGTTTCAAAAACCCGAGCACCTTTCATATTTTAGCTATTAGCCATTAGCTTTTAGTAAGCAGCAGGGAACCGTCAGTCCATCTGTTTTAGGCACTCAGTGCTGTCAAATTCTTTTACCACGAAGCGCACGAAGGACACGAAGAAGTCCGTTCTTCGTGTCCTTCGTGCGCTTCGTGGTGGTAAAATATCAAATCAATGTAAGATCATCAGATTACATACCTGATGGGTTGCATATGGATCAGGCATTAAATGCAGGGAAAAAAGCCTATCCAATGCCTTGTGATTCATGCAATCACACATTTTTCCTTCATGGTGCCGGCTGTGGCGATTTCAATGAATGACGCCCCATGGCTGGGGCCGAAACTGCCGGCCAGTACAATGATCAAAGAATCATCCGCCAGTTTTTTTTCATCCAGCAGCCGGCAGATGGACAGTTTCAAAGTCTCCATGGAACCGGCATTCATGGGAATATAGTCAGCAGACACCCCGAATGACAATGACAGCTGCCGCATCACTTTTTTGTCATATACCTGGGCATAAATGGGGTTATCCCCCCGGTAAGCCGCCAGGGCCAGGATGGTGTCCCCTGTCAGAGAATCCGCCACAATGGCTTTGGTATTCAAGCGCAGAGCCGCTTTGACTGCCGCCTTGGCCAGATAGGCGGTGATCTTTTTTTCCGAGGTATAGGGAATGTTGATGAAACTGCTCTGGTTTGTTTCCACCTCCCTGGCAATTTTGGCCATGGTTCTCACCGCCACCTCGGGATATTTGCCGCTGGCGGTTTCACCCGACAGCATCAGGGCATCGGTGCGGTCCAAACAGGCATTGGCCACATCAGACACCTCTGCCCGGGTGGGTCTCGGGGACTCAATCATGGAATGGAGCATCTGGGTGGCCACGATCACAGGCCGCCGTCTTTCAATGCAGGTTTTGATAATTTTTTTCTGGATCAATGGAATTTTTTCAGTAGGAATCTCCACGGCCAGGTCTCCTCTGGCGATCATCACTCCATAGACATGATCCAGTATTTCATTGATATTATCTACCCCCTGGCTGTTTTCAATTTTGGCAATGATCTTGATGGGAGATTTTTTTTTGTCTAAAATTGCCTGCACCGCCATGACATCTTCTTTGTTGCGCACAAAGGAATGGGCAATGAAATCCAGGTTGTGGTCGGCGGCAAATTCAATGAACCCCTTGTCTTTTGGGGTCAGGGCCGGCAGCTTGACATGGACGGACGGTATATTGACACTTTTTCTGGCATGGATCACCCCGTCATTTTCCACATGACAGGTCAAAAAATCGGTGTCTTTTTCCATGACCGCCAACGCCACTGTGCCGTCATCAATGAGCACGGAACTGCCCATGGGTACATCCCGGACAAATTGTGTGTGGGAAACATAAATAATATCACCATGGGATATGGCATCCGGGTCCCCTTTCATTCGGATATAGTCTCCATGATGCACAGTCAGGGGGGCCTGTGCATCACAGGTACGGATTTCCGGTCCCTTGGTATCCACCAGGATGCCGATTTTCTCAGACACGGCCCGGGTATTTTGTATCACAGTAAGGGCATCTTCATGGGTCATGTGGGCTGTGTTGAGACGGACTACATTCATGCCGGCCTGGTACAGCCGTTTTATGAACTCAATCGAGCAGTTCAGGTTAGAAATGGTGGCAATTATTTTGGTTTTTCGCTGCATTACTCCACCCTCCTTTTTGGCAGAAAACAATGACAAAATTTTCAAGACCCGCCACCGCATCCGTGGAAGAAGATTTCAAGGCAAAATCCAGATCCCCTAAGGCAATGAGTGCATGACATAATTCATCTAAGGAAAACGTTGTTGATTTATCAAATATCTGGAACACAGGATACGGGCTTTGGGGATTGGGGGCAAGCAAAAGATCCGAAGAAACCGGTGTTTTTTTTGCCTGTTTTTTGGGTGGTGTATCACCGCTGCCCGCAAAGATTGCCTGCTGGTCTTTCATCAGTTTTTTCACCTGGATGTCGTGGGCGGTTACAGCCGGCAGTATCTGCTGTTTGAACAGGGTGAAATTCATCCGGCCAAACCGGATGTCAGGGTGGCTCGTGCTGAAATTCTCCACAAAAGCCTTTACCAGAAGCAGTTTGCGTACCTGGTTTTCAAAGGACTTGAGGATCTGTAATGGATGAAACCCATCTGCAAAAAGTGAGGACAAATAAAACAATGCCTGGCCCGCATCTTTGTCCAGCAGGGCATTGGTCAGACGGAAAACAGGATCTTTTTTATCCCGGCGGATAATGGCCTGCACATCTGTTGTAGTAATTTGCCGGCGATGTGCGCAATAGGCAATGAGTTTTTCCAGATTCTGGGCAAACAGGTCCAGATTACACCCGGTGCGGTCCACAAGACTTGAAAATGCTGCCTGGTCCATGGTTTTGCCGGACCGGCCCAGTATTTTTTTGGCAATCTCCTGGAGCACGGACCGCTGGTCATCCAGGTCCGCTTTTCTGGCACCCTGGGAAACCGTGCAGTCAATGATCACCCCTGATGTGTCCAGAGCCTTGAAAATTTTTCTGCGGCGGTCCAGAGAAGAAGCGGTTATTACCAGGATATGATCCTGTGGTATGCCGTTTTCCACAAGATCTGACAGCCGGGCAAAATCGTTTTGTGAATACACAATTTCACCGGTTTTGGCAGTGGTTGCAAACACAGGGGCGTGCTTGACTGCAATAATTTTTTTGCCTGCCAGCAATGAAAATGTGGTGACCTGTTCAATGATATCCCCCATGGGGGTGGACCGGCCATCCAGAACATCCAGATTAAAACTGGAACTGTTTTTGATCAAAAGGGTTTTTAGTTTATCAAAGGTTTGCTGAACCAGAAAATCTTCCCCAGCCACCAATATGCATCCGGGCAGTCCGGCATCGGATGTTTTGCCCAGCCATTCTTCCAGTTGTCTGTGGTTAACGATGGCCATTGGCAGACCTGGCCAGTTTTACCAACAGGATCAGAGCGATGATGGTAACCAAAGCCCCGATTCCCTGGGATAAGGACAAGAAGTCAAAGAAAAAATTCCCTCTGAAATCTCCCCGGAAAAATTCAATGATAAACCGGAAAACAGAATATATGATGATATAGCTTACAAAAACCATGCCGTTGAAGCGCTTGTGTTTTTGTATCCATACCAGGATAAAAAACAAACACAGGTTGGCCACAACCATATATATCTGGGTGGGATGCAGATACACATCCAGGGGAGCCAGGCTTTTTGGATGGGTGAATGTAACGGCAAAGGGCAGCGTACATTCCCGGCCATAACAGCACCCGGCAAAAAAACATCCCAGCCTGCCGATGGCATGGCCCAGGGCAACACCGGGAGCGATAGTATCCGCACTTTTGAAAACCGGCAGTTTTTTGATCTTGAGCATGACAATGGACCCTGTGATCCCCCCGATGAATCCCCCGAAAAAGACCAGCCCACCTTTCCATATTGTAAATATTTCCAGAAGGTTGTGCTGAAAATAGGCAAAATTGATCAGTACATACAACAGACGGGCACCCAGGATACCACACACTAAAATTACAAAAAACAGATCGGAAATATCATCTGGTTTCAGGTCGTAAAACCGGGCATTGCGCTTGGAAAACCAGACCGCAGTTATGAAACCCAGCGCCAGAAAAAACCCATAGGTATAGAGGGTGAAACCGTTGAAATGAAAAAGAATGGGATGCATATCACCTTTATGCTAAAAATCGGGTATTTTGTTGAACACCACATGATAGATCAAAACAGCCATGCCGATGCTGATGGCGGAATCAGCCACATTAAATGCCGGCCAGTGGGCGGTGCCCACATAAAAATCCAAAAAATCCACCACATGTCCATACTGGAACCGGTCCACAAGGTTTCCCACAGCCCCTGCAAAAATCAAGGCCAGGCCGTAGGATAAAAACACATGGGTTCTGGCAATCCGGGTATAAAACCAGCAGATGAAAAGGGCCACTACAGATGACAAAAACAAAAAGATAATCTTGCGCACCATCTGCGGCTGGGTGGCAAAAATACCGAATGCACCGCCTGGATTCAACACATGGGTAATATGAAAAAAATCTTCAATCACCACAATGTATTCATGCAGGGCCAGGTGCATGACAATCAGCTTTTTGGTAACCTGGTCGACAAAGATGATGGTTCCGCTCACCAGCATCAGGCGTATCAATTCTTTTTTTCCCACAACAGCCTTTTTTGTTACAGGATTTTTTGCAGGGCAGCAGTGCACCTGTCACAGGCAGTGGGATGACTGCTGTCCTGTCCGATGGCATTGCTGAACCGCCAGCACCGCTCACATTTTTCGCCGGTTGCTTTTTTCACTGCAATTTCAAGGCCCTGTATCTCTTTTCCCTGGAAAGCACCAGTATCCAGGCTGTCCACAAGCACTGCCGATGATACAATGAAAATGTCAGACAGATCCTGATCAAGGGATTGCAGCATATTTCTAAAAGTGGTGTCCGGCAGTTTGATCTCCAGGGCTGCATCAAGGGGATGGCCGATGAGCTTGACTTTCCTTGCATCTTCCAGAGCTTTGGTCACTTCAGAACGCAAAACCAGGATCTGCTGCCATTTTCCGGCCAGTTCAGGGTTCTGCCAGGCCGGGTCAGACACTGCCATGGGCTCCATGTGGATGCTTTCTTTTCCGGCCTTGCCCAACGGCATATGGGTATAGATTTCTTCTGCCGTAAAAGGCAGAATCGGCGCCATGATCTTGACCAGGGCATCCAGGATAAAGGCCATAACCGTCTGGGCATCTTTTCTTCGGGGACTGGCAGGCGGAGAGGTATAGAGTCTGTCTTTGATGATATCCAGGTAAAACGCAGACAGGTCAACCACACAAAAATTATGCAACGCATGGTAAATGGTATGAAATTCATAATTTTCATAGGCCTGGATTGATTTTTGCGATACCTGATGCAGCCGGTGCAGAATGAACCGGTCCATTTCACACATGCTTTCCAGGGGTCTGGTATCTGTTTTCAGATCAAAATCGCTGAAGTTGCCCAGCATGAACCTGCAGGTATTGCGGATCCTGCGGTAGGCATCAGACAGCTGCCTGATGATATTATCCGAGATGCTCACATCCCCCCGGTAATCGGCAGAGGCGGCCCACAACCGCAGGACATCAGCTCCATACTGTTTGATCACCTTTTCCGGTGCCACCACATTACCCACGGATTTGGACATTTTATGCCCTGCTTCATCCACCACAAACCCATGGGTTAACACCTCTTTATAAGGGGCTTTACCGGTGCGGCCCACCGCAGTGAGCAAAGAGGAATGAAACCATCCCCTGTGCTGGTCGGACCCTTCCAGGTACATGTCAGCCGGCCGCTGCAGCCCCGGCCTTTCGGTGAGAACGGCCGCATGGCTGATCCCGGAGTCAAACCATACATCCAGGATGTTTTGGTCTTTTGTAAATGCCGTGCTGCCGCATTTTTCACAAACAGCATTGTCCGGCATCAGATAGGCTGCATCCTTGTCAAACCAGATATCGGAAGAATGTTTTGAAAACAGGTCATGTATCTTGTCTATCGATGCGCGGGTCACATAGATCTCCTTGCATTCTGTGCAATGAAAAACCGGGATGGGAACTCCCCAGGAGCGCTGGCGGGACAGGCACCAGTCCGGGCGGTTTTCGATCATGGAATAGATTCTTTCTTTTCCCCAGGAGGGTATCCATTTTACATGATTGATCTGCTCAAGGGTTTTTTTCCGCAGGCCCAGCTTGTCCATGGAAATGAACCACTGGGGGGTTGCCCTGAAGATCACCGGTTTCTTGCACCGCCAGCAGTGGGGATAGGAATGGGACAAATTTTCATTTTTCAAGAGCGCGCCTTTTTCTTGCAGCACCGCATTGATATGTTTGTTGGCCTTGAAGATGAATTCTCCTGCAAACAATGGCACATCCTTTGAAAAAACACCGGTGTCTTCCACCGGGGAATAGCAGTCCAGGTTATATTTTTTGCCCACCACATGGTCATCAGCCCCGTGACCGGGGGCGGTATGCACACATCCTGTACCTGCTTCCAGGGTGACATGCTCTCCCAGGATGATCACGGAATCCCGGTCATAAATGGGATGGGTGCATTTTTTTTGTTCCAGATCCAGGGGGTTGAGATCCGCAGCAATGGTATAATTTTCAATGCCAAGAGTCTTCATGACGGTTTCCACCAGTTCTTTGGCCAGGATCAACACCCCGTGGGCATCGGTTTTCACTGCCGCATACACAAACTGCGGGTGCAAACACACCCCGAGGTTGGCTGGAATGGTCCAGGGAGTGGTGGTCCATATCACCATGGAAACCGGATCGTCAGTGATATCGGGGATCAGGGAAGAAAGGTCATCCTTGAGGGGGAATGCAACATATATGGACGGCGAAGTATGGTCATGGTATTCGATTTCCGCTTCTGCCAGAGCGGTCTGGCAGGAACAGCACCAGTGGATGGGTTTTTTACCCAGAAACATGTCTCCTGCCAGGGCAAATTCTCCGCACTCTCTGGCAATGGTGGCTTCATAGGCATAGTTCATGGTCAGATACGGATCATCCCACTGGCCTGTCACACCAAACCGCTTGAATTCATCCCGCTGGATATCCACGAATCTGGCGGCGTAGTCCCGGCATTCTTGGCGGATCTGCACCGGGGTCATCTCTTTTTTCTTAGAGCCGAGCTTTTTGTCCACATTGTGTTCAATGGGCAGGCCATGGCAGTCCCATCCCGGGACATAGGGAGCGTTAAACCCGGCCATCTGCCTGGATCTGACAATAATATCCTTTAAGATCTTGTTGATGGCATGGCCCATGTGAAGATGGCCGTTGGCATAGGGAGGACCGTCATGGAGAATAAAAACCGGGTGGTCTTTGGATTGTTCCCGCAGTTTTTCATATATTTTTTTTTCATCCCACAGCTTGAGCTGTTCAGGCTCCCGCTGGGGCAGATTGGCCTTCATGGCAAACTGGGTTGAAGGCAGGTTCAGTGTTTTTTTATACTCCATTCGTCCTCCGAATCAGGATACATATTGTTGTCACGCCATAAAATTTTTTTACGCATTAAACTTTTCTTTTTAGTGCCAAACAGAGGAAAAGTCAAGATACAGCGCCATTTATATCCTGAATATTTGCCATACGCATGCCGGGTTTTCGACCGTTTTGTGCAGCACTCTGTCCTTGGATCCGCCCCTGGTGGTGTCCTGTGCCCGGCACGAGAGCCTGCGGGGGGCCTGTTTCCATCTGAAATCCGGCGCACCTATAACAAATATCCAAAATTTTTTATAACAGTGCTTGACATTTACAAATCAAAAGATATAATTTGCCTATCGCGCTTGGAGAAAGGCGCAATTGGTTCCGCCGTAAGGTGTATATCCAGATTTTTAATGTGGTTTACCCCCAAAGCAAGAAGATTTAATTTTATTTTTTATTACAGGAGAGTGCCGACATGGCAAATGGTACAGTAAAATGGTTTAACGACTCAAAAGGTTTTGGATTCATCGAAGTAGAAGACGGTGGAAAAGATGTATTTGTGCATCACTCAGGAATTAACTCAAGCGGTTTTAAATCCCTCAATGAAGGGGACCGGGTTTCATTTGATATTGAAGAAGGTCAAAAAGGACCTTCTGCTAAAAATGTAACGGTACTCTAAACAAAACCGTTACCATCAAAACACAGTAAAGACCTAAAAAAAGTTCCTGTATCCCAATGATTCAGGAACTTTTTTTGTTTGGCTCCAGTCTTACCAGGCAGCGGTTCGCCCCTTCAAAAGGAAGGGTGTAATAATCACATTGCATGGCAAATTGTGTTTTCAGGTCTAAAGAGATCTCCTCTGCTGCGTTGGGACCTTTCAAGGCATAGATGGTACCTTTCGGCTGCAGCAGGGGGCCGGCCAGGCGGGCAAGTATGTCAAGTGCGGCAAAACCCCTGGCCAGAACCGCATCAAATCGAGCGATAACATCCGGATTTCGGTGAAGATCTTCCACCCGGGTGTGGATGACCTCAATTCCCCCTATTCCCAACGTCCGGATGACATGTTTGAGAAAATGTACTTTTTTTCTGGATGCATCCACCAGCACCATGTGCATATCCGGGTTCAGCAGTTTCAGGGGCAGTCCGGGAAAACCACCGCCGGATCCCATATCAAGCACTGTTTTTTTTTGATGCACAAAAGTCTGGATTGCAATGGCATCAAGAAAATGCTTTTGGGCCATGGCCCCAGGATCGGTGATGGCTGTGAGATTGATTTTTTTGTTCCATTTTTCCAGTTGTTCTGCATGGCAGGCCATCTGGTTCACCTCGGTTTGGGTAAGGGGTATGCCCAAATGTTTGCTTCCCTGGTAAAGGGTTTCACAGAATATGTCAAGATCCTGTTGTTTCAATAGATTGCTTTTCTTACGTAAAGAGATTTGGACTCAGTTATAGATTTCATTTGTTAAATCAATAAATCTAATAAATCTTGGTCCTGAATACAAGAAAATTTTATTGCAAATGTCCAGATATGCAATAAACCATTGACAAAACTAAACAAACAAGATATAAAATCGTCTTTCATATGCTGAATGTAACCTAAGATTCATTTTTGATAAAATCGTAACAATTATTTAACAGAATTCAGGACATGGCAAACCCTTTGGCAAAAACTGCGTTCTTTTTTTCCAAAGGCAAATTTTATTCATAAGGATGATGATACATGATCAGAGATTTAAAGCGGGTAAGAAATATCGGCATCAGTGCCCATATTGATTCCGGCAAAACAACGCTTACAGAAAGGGTTTTGTTTTACACGGACAGGATTTATAAAATCAATGAGGTCAGGGGAAAAGACGGTACCGGTGCGGTCATGGACTCCATGGACCTGGAAAGAGAGCGAGGAATAACCATTGCCTCTGCCGCCACCTATTGTGAGTGGAAAAAACACAATATCAATATTATCGACACCCCCGGGCATGTGGATTTTACCGTGGAAGTAGAACGGTCCCTTCGGGTCCTTGACGGCGTGGTATTGATCCTGTGTTCCGTATCCGGGGTTCAGTCCCAGTCCATCACCGTGGATCAGCAGATGAAACGGTATGAGGTTCCCTGTATTGCATTTGTCAACAAATGTGACCGGTCCGGTGCAAATCCCGCCAAAGTGGCCCGGCAGCTCAAGGACAAACTGGGGCACAATTCTGTTTTACTGCAGCTGCCCATCGGGCTGGAGGACAAACATGAAGGCGTAATCGACCTGGTGGCCATGAAAGCCTATTATTTTGAAGGTGAGCATGGTGAAAAAGTAACAGTCAAAGAGATTCCTGAAAACAGGATCGAAGAGGCCCGGGCTGCCAGAGAAGAAATGATTGATGCCGCTTCTCTTTTTTCAGATGAACTCACCGATGCCATTCTCGAAGAAGCTGATATCACAGATGATATGATCAAAACAGCTGTCAGAACCGGTGTCCTTGCCCGGCAGATCACCCCGGTTTTTTTGGGATCTGCTTATAAAAACAAGGCGGTTCAGCCTTTGCTGGATGCTGTGATTGATTATCTGCCCTCCCCTCTGGATATTAACAATGAAGCCATTGATCTGGACAACAATGAAGAAAGTGTTGTGCTTGAAAGCAGTTTTGACAAACCCACGGTGGCCCTGGCGTTTAAACTGGAAGATGGTCAATACGGACAGCTTACTTATCTGCGGGTCTACCAGGGCTGTATTGCCAAAGGCGATACCCTGATCAACTCCCGGGATGGGAAAAAAGTCAAAGCAGGACGGCTCATCCGGATGCATGCCTCCCAGATGGAAGAGGTGGAGGAAATCCCGGCGGGCCATATCGGTGCCATGTTCGGCATTGATTGTGCATCTGGAGACACATTTGTATCTCCCAGCATTAATTATTCCATGCTGGCCATGCACGTCATGGAGCCGGTTATTTCTCTTTCCATCGTGCCCAGGGACAACAAGGCCCAGATCAACATGTCCAAGGCCCTGAACCGTTTTACCAAAGAAGATCCCACTTTTAAGACATATGTGGACCATGAAACAGGAGACACCATCATTCAGGGCATGGGGGAGCTTCACCTGGAGGTCTATGTGGAACGTATGAAGCGTGAATACCAGGCAGAGGTCACCACAGGAAAGCCCAGGGTCGCCTACAGAGAAACCATTACCCAGAAGGCGGTTTTCAATTACACCCACAAAAAACAGACCGGCGGTGCCGGCCAGTTCGGCCGTGTGGCCGGTTTTGTGGAACCGTGTGATGAGGAGTTTGAATTTGTCAACAAGATCACCGGCGGCCGGATTCCCACCCAGTATATCCCGGCCTGTGAAAAAGGTTTTTTGGCCTGCATGCACAAAGGGCCCAAGCTGGAGTTTCCGGTCACAGGCATTCGCATAACCATTGATGACGGGGCCTATCATGCAGTGGATTCATCGGAAATGGCATTTCAGGCTGCAGCCAGGGGCGCTTTTCTGGAAGCCTATGGTAAAGCCAGGCCAGTCATCAAGGAACCCATCATGAAAGTGGTTATTGAAACCCCGAATGAATTTCAAGGGTCCTGTATGGGGTTGATCAACCAGAGACGGGGAATCATCCAGGGCTCCCAGGAAGAAGGGGTCATGTCTGTCATTGAAAGCCAGGTGCCGTTGTCTGAGATGTTCGGGTTTTCCACGATATTGCGATCCGCCACCCAGGGAAAGGCCCAGTTCACCATGGAGTTTTCTTCCTACAAACAGGTTCCCCAGTCCATTGCCGAAGAGATCATCAAACAAAAACAAGAAGAAAAAAAAGCCTAAGATCGCAATATTAAAGAGAGGGAATATGCTAAAAAAAGATCTCAATCTCAGAAGTCCGATTGAAAAAATTATCGGCATTGACAATATCACCAACAGCAATTTTGGTGCGGTGCTTTCCAGGGCTGGTGTGGGCAAAACCCGATTTCTGGTACAAATAGCATTAACCCAGCTGCTCAACGATCAAAAGATTGTCCATGTCAGTTTGGAAGATTCCATGGGAAAAATAAACCTGCGGTACAATGAGGGATATACCAACCTGGTGGACAGCATCGGTTATGTGGATCCCCAGAAAGCGGTCCGTCTGTGGGATGATATAAATTTAAACAAAGTGGGTATCAGTTATAATGAGGCCAGTTTTGATACCACCAAAATCAAAGACTACCTGAAAAGCTTTACAAAAGCCCAGCTGCCAATGCCCGCCATCATGATCATTGACGGTCTCAATTTTGATGAGGAAATCACCGATGTTCTGGAAGATTTAAAGTCCATAAATCAGGAGTTTTCCATTTCCATCTGGTTTGCCATGCGCACCCATCGGGATGAAGCGTTGAGCAAAGAGGGATATCCGGTTCAGCTGGAAACCAGAAATGAGTTGTTTGACAAGGCCTTGTTTTTACAGCCTGTGGACAATAAAATCCAGGCCATTGTGCTCAAGGACGGCAACAAAACCAACCAGGAATATCTGTTGGAACCTGCCACCATGATGCTGGCAGACCAGGATATCTAAGTAGTCACGATGTGTTATGAAGTGGTCAGGACTGCATGCAGCCCTGACCAGTCACATTGCAGATCAAAAAAACATGACCATCAGGGGAAAACCTCATATCCATTGCAATAAAAAATTTTCAATGGCCTGGTATACCCGTTCCACCTTTTTTCCAATCAAAATACCGTGGCGTTCATAATCAAACAAATAATACTCTTTGACCTGTGATCCCAATTGGTTGAACAACTTTTCGGTTCCCCGGGGATTGACCACGGGATCTTTTCTGGACTGGACCACCAGTACAGGCTTTTCAATATATTGTAGTTTTGGTTCCAGCTGCACCATGAGTTTTTCCAGCTGGTGTATCCCGAAAAGGGGATTGCGCCGATAATTAATTTGGGGATTTTCCGGATGGTTTTCAATAAATTCCCTGGCCATGCCCTTTAGTTTGAACCTTTTGATCATGGCATTCCAGGTAGTAATAGCCGGCACAAAATAGGATCCCATATCATTGAGACGCATGGGAGGGGCAACCGCGAAAATAACGTCAAAATCTGATACCCGTGTGGCCATTTCAAGGGCCAGACCCGCACCGGTGGAAAAACCGCCGATGGCCATGCGTTCACAGGAATGGCGAAGGCACACATAGGCTTCTTCAACCGATTCCATCCACTGGTCATACCTGGTTCGGGCAAGGTCTTCAGGGGATGTGCCATGGCCTTTCAACCGGGGCACATGAACCGTAAATCCGTGTGAATACAGATACTGTGCAAAAAATCTCATTTCTTCAGGCGCTGCCATATACCCATGGATGAGAAGAATACCTGATGCACCGGGAGGCCGGTTCAAAAACAATGGTTTGCCAATCCGTTTTTTTTTGGATTCACCTTCTATGTAGTGGGCAGTATAATCAGCGGTAAAATCCATATTCATTTTTTCAATAATCCGGGTTTTCACCAAGTGCAGAATCTGTCGGCGTGATTTCTGGGCTATTTTTTTCAGACAGACCTGTGCCTGCTCCACCGGCTCAACTTCATTGGCCATGACCAGGATGGGGTTTTCCATGCGGATGGCATGGAAATCCGATAGTTTGTAAAACTTTGTCTGGTCCTTGAAAAATCGATTCCCATCCATGTGGATGACCCCGGTTTGTTCTGCCAGAGCCAGAAAATAGGATACTGGCCATGATATGGTCATGGTTGAGGGTGGTAAGTCCGTAGACCTGGGCCATATACTGTTCCATGACGGTTATGGCGATCTGCTTTGAAATCTGCCTGGAGGTAAGATCCTCAAAAAGCCGCACCCGGCGTTTTACTGTGAGCATACTTTCCAGGTACGGGTCTTTTATGTAAGGTGCCATGTCAATGGGGGTACCGAAACGGATAGTGATGTCCACACCTGTGAACAGCATTGCCCCCTCTGTCATGAGTTCATCCATTACTCGTTTGGAAGGGTCCTTTACCAAAAGCCTTGCAATAGACCCCAGAATATTTTTTCGGGAAGTGGCCGGGTAGTAGGTGATATTCACCGGTACAATATGGGTGGACTGTTCCAGCACCGAATCTATATCCTGTATATCCAGTTCTGCAGCCAGTCTGTTATATTCAGGTACACCTGCTGCTTTCAGACGGCGCAGGCGTTCCCGAAAAAACGCACACCGCAGAGCAACGACTGCAGCCCCGGTATGGGGACGTATGTTTCCTGTCTCATCTGTCAAAACAAACTGTCCATTTCTGATCAGTTTTTTGTTTTTCACCATCATGCCTTCCGGAAAGATGATCCAGTGGGTGTCACCGGTTAAAAGGGTTTTCAGCAGCAGGTCATCTCTGTCGGGTGACTCAGTGGACACTGCTCCAAATCTTTTGAGAAGGCCTTCCAGCAGCGGTACCTGAAACAATTCCCGGGCTGCCAGGGACCAGACCTGCTTGCCTGTAAGAGTATGGATATGCAAAGGAAGGAAAACCGTTTCAATGCGGGTGAAGTGGTTGGCGCAGAAAACTACGGAACCTGCTGGAATATTCTTTTGGCCCACAACCCGTATGCGTGCCCTGGAAAAACCGGAAAAGTATTTCAAGGTATAGGTGGAAAGTGTAAATGCAAAGCGATTCATGGCCATACCTTAAAACAAGTTTATTCTCCAGTATCAGGTCGGTATATTGAATTTTTTATCTGTTAATGATAAAAAAGTCAAATTACCTGATATAATTTGTGGGAGAACCTGTTTTGTATGCAAAAATCGTTATATTGAAATTTCCGCCGGAAGTTGCCCAGAAAGCCCTTGTGTGTCAATTGGTTAAAAAATTTGACCTGCTGTTCAATATTTTGAATGCAAAAATATCCAGTCGGAAAGAAGGGTTCATGGTGATGGAAATTTCTTCCACATCCCGGGCTGGATTTAAAAAGGGAATTGCCTTTCTCAAAGAACAGGGGGTTCGGGTTTCATCCCCGGAACATCAGATATTCAAGGATGAAGAGATCTGCACCCATTGCGGTGCCTGTACCGCAGTCTGCCCCACCCGGGCCCTTTATATTCAGCGCCCGGGCATGGAAGTGCTCTTTGACAAAGAAAAATGTTCTGTGTGCGAGCTGTGTATCGTAACCTGCCCTACCCGGGCCATGGGATTGTTCACCAAAAAAACAAACGCCCTGGTCTGATGAAAGAACCGGTTATAGCCGTAGCCCTGAGCGGCGGAATTGATTCACTGGTGGCTGGCTTTTTGTTGAAGCAACGATATGCCCATGTGTTTGGACTGCATTTCACCACTGGCTATGAAACCGCTCCAAAGCAGATCAACCGTATTAAAGACCAGCTGAAAATGGACATCATCACCCTGGATCTGTCCACAGCCTTTGAACAGGAGGTGGTGACCTATTTTGTATCCACTTATATCCAGGGCAAAACCCCCAACCCCTGCATGGTATGCAACCAGAAAATCAAATTCGGGGTGCTGCTCAACCAGGCAAAAAAACTGGGCGCTGATTATCTGGCAACCGGTCATTATGCCACTATTATCAATGCCCTGACACGACCTGATCACAAACTTTTTCATGCATGGCTTGAAAAAGGCGCTGATGCAAAAAAAGACCAGTCCTATTTTCTGGCACGGCTTTCCGGACAACAACTTTCAAAAATCATCTGCCCATTGGCACAATTTTCCAAAGATACGGTCAAAGATATGGCTGTCCGACATCATCTTGCACCCATCAGCGCAAAGGAAAGCCAGGATATCTGCTTTATCCATGACAGCGGTTTTGGCAAATTCATTACTGATAAATCATCAATGACACCCCGAAAAGGGCCTGTAAAAGATAGCAACGGCAGGCAGGTGGGAACCCATAACGGTGTTTTCGGCTTTACCATCGGCCAGCGCAGGGGCATAAATTGCCCGGCATCTGAACCCTATTATGTGCAAAAAATTGATCCGCTGACCAATACCCTTTATGTATGTTTTAAACAGGATCTGGCACAAACCGCCATGGCAGTGGAAAATATTGTTTGGCATAATGAAAAAACCGATGATATCCAGGATGTTGCAACCAAAATCCGGTACCAGCACAAAGAAGCCCCATCCATACTCCACCGCCGGGGATCTGCCGGCAACGTCATTTTCAAAGAACCCCAGTATGCTGTTACACCGGGCCAGACAGCGGTATTCTATCAAAAAAACAAGGTGCTGGGATCCGGTATTATTCAATGAAAACTTTTTATATCAAAACCCTGGGATGCAAGGTCAACCAGTATGAATCCGATGGTGTTGCGGCACGTCTCGAAGACAAAGGCATGATCCGGGCCAAAAAAGCAACATCCTGCGACGTGTGCATCATCAACACCTGTGCCGTCACATCCAAAGCCGGCATGCAGTCCCGGCAGGCTGTCCGAAAACTTGCCCGGGACAACCCGGGTGCCCGCATCATTGTGACCGGTTGCCATGCCCAGACAGATCCACAAGGCATCCAAAAAATAGGCACCACCATTGAATTGGTCTGCCACCGGGACAAAACCTGTATTGCCGATCATCTTGTTGATGGGCCAACCCGTTTCCCCCTGGTTTTTACAATGGCGGATCACAGTGCGGACAATCAATTTCAAGCCTTTGAAAAACCGGTGTACGGCGGCATGACCCGGGCCTACCTGAAAATCCAGGACGGGTGTGATGCCTTTTGCACCTACTGCATTGTTCCCCATGCCAGGGGATCTTCTGTGAGCATGCCGGAAGATATGGTGTTTCATCACATAAAAGAACTGGGACAAAAGGGTTTTCAGGAGGTGATTCTCACAGGTATCCATGCAGGCATGTATGGCAGGGATCTGACACCGCCATCCAGTTTGGTCAGGCTTGTGGAAACCATCCAGAAAAAAAAACCGGTGCATCGGATCCGGCTTTCATCCATTGAGCCCAATGAGATTGATGACCGGCTTTTGGCACTTGCCACCCCGATGGGAATCCTTTGTGATCATTTTCATATCCCGCTGCAATCCGGGGATGATGTGATTTTACAAAAAATGAAGCGCCCGTATACAGCAGGATTTTTTTCAGATACCATCCTGCGCATTCATGAAAAACTGCCCTTTGCCGGGATAGGGGTGGATGTTCTGACAGGATTTCCCACGGAAACAGATCAGCAGTTTGAAAACACCTTTGATTTGATCCGGCACCTGCCGGTTTCCTATCTCCATGTGTTTCCATTTTCTCCCAGACAGGG
>JAIVHE010000302.1:0-1322 GCA_020201255.1 Desulfobacteraceae bacterium | reverse complement strand
ACCATTGCCGAAAAGGTGAAAAAGCCGGAACCAGAAATTTTGCCGGTTCTTACAAAAATGGGCGAGAAAGGACTGATCCTTCATATCCAAAGAAACAACACCGATACTTTCATGCTGCTGCAGTTTGTGGTGGGTATCTGGGAATACCAGGTAAACCGGTTGACCAGGCAGCTGATTGCAGATTTCAACGAATATGTCCCCTATCTCATGGCATCTCAAAATAAAAGCAAAACCAAACAGCTCCGGGTGGTGCCGGTAGAAAAATCCATCAACACCCAGCTGCACATCATGGACCATGAACGCCTGGAAAATCTGGTCAGGCAGCAGTCCAAAATCCTGGTGGCACCCTGCATCTGCCGCAGGGAACATGAGATGGTGGGCCAGGGATGCGGTAAAATGGAAGAGGCCTGCCTGATCTTCGGGGGCGGTGCATATATTTACGAAAGCCGGGGCATCGGCCGGACCATCACCCGGGAAGAGGCCCTGGAAATCATCCACAAAGGGGTGGAACAAGGTCTGGTTCCCCAGCCCTCCAACACGGTAAAACCTGTCAATATCTGTCTGTGCTGCGACTGTTGCTGCCAGATTTTAAGCAATATCAAAAAATCTGCTGCCCCGGCCAGGCTGGTCAATTCCAATTTTCAGGCATGTGTGAACGATGACAATTGCACCGGCTGCCAGGCCTGTGAAGAGATCTGTCCTATGGATGCCATTGAAATGGATGATAACAGCATCACGGCTGTTGTCAATCCGGAACGGTGCATCGGATGCGGTCTGTGTGTGACAGTGTGTGAATTCGATGCCATGTCCTTGATCGACAAAAAAGAGATGGAAAGATGGGAGCCGCCCCGGACACTGGTGGATACATACATGCGCATCGCAAAGGAAAAAGGGCTTTTTTAAAAACCGCGTTCTTTTCTTACATGGTCATATGCTTCCTGAATTTCCCTGAATTTGTCATTGGCAAATTTGACAAACTCTTCGGGCAGGCCCTTGGCCTGGATCTTGTCCGGATGGTATTCTGTGGCCAGGGAGCGGTATTTCTTTTTGATCTCATCGTTGGATGCGGTTTCATCACACTTGAGAATTGCATAATATTTATTGGACTGCCGGATATATTTTGATTTCAGACGGTTGAAATCCGTATCAGAAACACTGAAAATCCGGGCCGCAGAAAGCAGGGTGGCTTCCTCTGCATCAGCCAGACTGCCGTCAGCCGCTGCCACCCGGAACAAAACATCCATCATCAGGGCGATAATATTGGGCTGGGATCGAAATACAGAATAAAACTGCATTGCAAAGGCATCAAAGCTTTCGTGGGA
>JAIVHE010000369.1 GCA_020201255.1 Desulfobacteraceae bacterium | reverse complement strand
GTGCCGGATCCCAGATCTTCCATCACCGGAATATCATGTTCTTTTCCCAAAGAAACCAGTGCTTCCAAGTCGACACTGGCGGTGAACCCTTCTATCCAGTAGTTGGAGGCGTGGACTTTGAGGAAGAGTCCGGTATGTTCCGTCACGGCATTGCTGTAATCTCTAAGATGGGTCCGGTTGGTGGTACCCACTTCTTTTAAACAGCATCCGCTTTTGGTCATGACATCGGGCACCCGGAAGGAACCGCCGATTTCCACCAGCTCTCCTCTGGACACCACGACTTCTGTATCTTTGGCCAGGGTGTTCAAGGCCAGCAGGACCGCACCGGCATTGTTGTTCACCGCAATGGCTGCCCCGGCACCGGTAAGTTCGCAGATCAACTCTTCTATAGCGGTATACCGCAGTCCCCGTTTGCCCGTGGCAACAGTAAGTTCCAGATTGGAATAGGAAGCGGCAATTTTCTGGATGTTTTCCAGGGCATCGTTGCACAGCAGGGCCCGTCCTAAATTGGTGTGGAGCACCACCCCTGTGGCATTCACCAGAGAAATCAGTTTCGGGGTAAGTTTCTGCCGGCAGACGGCAGCTGTATTGGTCAGGATGGCGGCTTCATCAACCGCATTTTTTTTGTCCAGGAGGATATCCTGGCGCAACCGGTCCAGAACTGTGCGGACGGATGCCACCAAAACCTGTCTGGGAACTGCGGTAAATCGGTCATCTTCCCGGGTTTTTTCCAGGACATGGTCAACACCGGGAAGGTGTCTGAGCTGCTGATGTTTGTCATGAGAAGGCATGAAGGTTACCTGGTTACAATTTCCTGGTTTTTAATGGCATGCATGGGGATGGTATCCACCAGTTCCAAAATATCAAAAGGCGTAATCCCCAGTCGTTTCATAACCGCATCCACACTTCCGGTCTGCATTTTTTCAATATCCAGGCCGGTGCTGAACCGTTCCATGAGCAGATCCGCCAGATAGACAATGCAGACCAGGTCTTTATGATCAACGGCTTTTTCCGGCTCATGGTGATGGACAATAACCTGGGACAGGGCACTGGAAAATTTCCATTGCCTGGCCAAAAGAGCACCGGTCTGGCAATGGGTGATGCCCAGCAGTGTTTTTTCCGACTGGAGAAGATTTTTGTTTCCCCGGGTCAGATCTCTGAAAAACAAGGGTATGGCAGCTGACACAAACTGGTCCAGAACCACCTTGCCGATATCATGGAGCAGCCCGGCGGTATAGGCCTGTTTTCCTGATATGATACCTGTTTTATCCGCCAGTTTTTCTGCTGTGGCAGCCACACCCACTGCATGGAAAAACAGTCCGCCTTTGCAAAGAGAGTAGCCGCCGGTTCCGATCTGGTTGTAGTATTTGTTCACAGCAGCAGTGATGATGGATTTGATGAGCATGTCTTCACCCAGCAGCAGAATGGCATCCTTTAAGGTGTCGATGCGGGCGGTACCGGAAAACAGGGCGGAATTGCATAATTTCAAGGTCTGGGCTCCCAGAACCTGGTCCCGGGACAGTTCCTGGGCAATATCCATGATGCCCGTCCGGCTGTCCTGGAACATGCGCAGAATTTTCAGGGCGGTCTGGGGGATCGGCTGCAGGTTTTCAATGGTGCAAAGAATATCATCGGTTCCCGGCCGGTCCGGCTGTTCCAGGGGATCTTGCCGGTCTTCCCAGGGCGGGTTGATGACGGTTTTTCCGGTGGCCATGTCCAGTTCCAGGGTACAGGAAAAGAATCCACCGGTTTCCGATACCAGGATGTCAATACCCGCATCCTCCAGAATGGTGGAAGCAAGTTCCGTGGTTCTTCCGCCGATATCCAGTCCCATGTCCTGGAAGCTCACAGGTCCTACAAGGGCGCCCCCTGCAATGGTGGCTTTGATATCTTTGGGATCACTGCCCAGGCGGATGAGTTCCTGGATCAGCAGCGGGATGCCGGTTGCGGCATATTTTTCCGGATATTCCGGAAAGCCGATCATGGGCGGTTCCGGCAGCAGGATATGAATCATGCCGCCGGTGCGGGTTTTTTTGTCATAAAGCGCCACCCCCAGGCAGGTGCCCAGCCAGGCCTGGAAAATATCAGATGAATTGTGATCTGCTTTGAGCTGGCCGGCGGTAATGTGTTCAATTTTCTGGTAGGTCATGGAACTTTTTTATCCGTGGTATGGATCATGTTTATATCAAAGCTGTTAGCCGTTAGCTGTTAGTTATTAGTACGCAATTATTCGCTTCCAGTAAACAAAATTTTCCCTGTTGTTACCACCGGCTAACGCTTTCATATTTTGTTGTGCTCGTCAGGACATGGCTGTTATTACATAATTTGGATACACCATTAATGATCCTACAATAGTGGTCTTACATTTTCAACAGTTTATGTATAGCGCTGGATATTTGCCATACGTGCATGATTTTTCCAATCGTTCAATGGCCTGGCCTGGTCCCGGACCCGCCCCTGGCGTTGTGCTGTGCCAGGCCCGAGATTCTCAGGATTCCCGATACAGGGCAAGCACCCCGGAACGGGCGAGTTTTTTGATGCCGAAAGGCGCCAGTTTTTGCAGCATGGCATCCACGATGAGTTCATCACCAGTGACTTCAAAAATAAAGTGTTCCTGTCCTTTATCCACAATTTTTCCCTGAAAGGCAGTGATGATATCCAGGATCTTTTCCTGGTTTTCAGGACTGGCCTTGACACAGACCAGGGCCATTTCCCGTTTGACCGCCTCTTCTCCGGTCATGTCCCGCAGTTTGATCACATTGACCAGGCGCTTGATCTGTTTCATGCATTGTTCCAGCATCTGGGGATCTGTCAAGGTGGTGATGGTAATTCTGGACATTTTGGGATTTGCCGTGGGCGCACCGCAGATGGTTTCAATATTGTAGCCTCTTCCGGCAAAAAGACCGGTGATGCGGGCGGTTACACCGGGTTCATTTTCCACCAGCATGGTCAATGTGTATTTTTTGGTTTCCATGGTTCTCCTTTCAAAGACACTGGAATATACCACGTTGCATCCGGAAAATGAACCATTGATTTTGCGTTGTTATGCAGCACATCAGGCCTGGTTTTTTCAAGCAGCGGGATTGCCGGCATGGATGCCGCCCCGGGTAGTGCCTGTTTGGGTGTCTTTTCTCTGGATATTTGCTATAAGATTCCCATTTTTCGTTCCTGGATATGCCTTGTGTCCATTCATGGCGCTACTTCTACAAACCTGCCCGGCATTCTTGTCAGTAGCCCCGGGAGGTATCCTGTGAACGGACCGTCAGAGCCGGAGGGGGCCTGATAAAATATGCCGGGATGCTTTCTATTGGTGAATGGATCGCTGGAATCCATTATCCACATGGGACCAGGTCCCCGCAGGGTCTCGGGCCGAGCACAGGATACCTCCCGGGGCGGGGCTTTGAACAGATTGTTGCAGCAAAAGGTTGAAAACCCGGGGTTGCTTATAGCAAATATCCAGGTCTTTTCTTGTCCTGGTTGACAAACGACAGGCCACCCCCTAAAATCGGGCTCATAATTGTATGCCGGAACAAAAGATTGATGATGATATGGTAACGGGCATGGTGCCGGGAGCCGGTATGGTATTCAAGGAAATGAAAAATGAAAAAATCAGGTAAGGATTATATTGTATTTCCACTGGATTTTGCTTCGATAAAAGAGGCACAATCCCATGTCAGGCTCCTGGGACCCCATGTGGGCATGTTCAAGATCGGTCTGGAACTGTTCATCCACCAGGGACCGGAAGTGGTCCGCATGATACGCAATATGAGCGCTGCCCGCATTTTTTTGGATCTCAAGCTCCACGACATCAGCACGACCGTTTTCCGAGCCATGAGCCGGGTAGCTGACCTGGGGGTTGATCTGGCAACCGTTCATTGCAGTTCCTCTGTAAAAATGCTGGAAATGGCGGTGCAGGGTGCCTGCAAAAAAGTCGGGGTTCTGGGAGTCACCCTGCTCACGGATAATGATGGAAAAACCCTTTCCAAAGGGGGATTTCAAAAACAGTTTGCAACAGATCCGGAAAAACTGGTGATGCTGCGGGCCCAAATGGCCCATGATGCCGGATGCACTGGTGTGGTCTGTTCAGGCAGGGAAGCTGCCGGCATCAAAACAAGATTTGGAAAAAAGTTTCTGACGGTTACCCCGGGTATCCGTCCCGCATGGAGCCTGACAAAAGAAGATGACCAGAAGCGGATCACCACACCTGCCCAGGCGGTTCTCCAGGGCAGTGATCTTCTGGTGATCGGCCGCCCTATCCGGGATGCACAGGACCCTGCTGCTGCCGCCCAAAAGGTGGCTGCAGAAATAGAGACAGCTCTTGCCAGGTCCCTGCCTGCCTGATCCAGATCCCTGCACGTCAACTCCAGATCCTGTCGGCCTGATCCGGTTTCTGCCCGTCTATTCGTTGTCCTGCCTGTCCAGGCCGAATGCGGTGTGCAAAGCCCGCACTGCCAGTTCTGCATATTTTGCCAGAATGACACAGGAGATCCGGATTTCCGAGGTGGAAATCAACCGGATGTTGATGTTTTCTTCGGCCAGGGCCTTGAACATGGTGGCGGCCACGCCGGAATGGCTTTTCATGCCCAGTCCGATCACAGAGACTTTGGCGATTTCTGTGGCAGTGAGCACCTCTTCAGCCCCCACCTCCTTGGCCACGGCCTCGGTGATTTCCAGTGCCCGGTCAAAATCATCCTTGGTGACCGTAAAGGTCAGGTCTGT
>JAIVHE010000368.1 GCA_020201255.1 Desulfobacteraceae bacterium | reverse complement strand
AACTTTTCAGGCCGATACCGGGTTTGATCCCATGGCCACTGCCAATGCTCTGATCGAAAAAGTATCTTTCAATCACATCATGGCCACGGGATACGGCCGGAACCTGTTTGAACTGTCCTTTGATGCCCCCACTGTCACGGAAATCAAGGCCCATGCCAGGGGGGCATGGACTGAATTTCCCGATGCCCGAACCGTTCTGGACATCGGGGGGCAGGACAGCAAGGCCATTGCCCTGTTTGACACCGGCAAAGTGAAAAAGTTTGAAATGAACGACCGGTGTGCTGCCGGCACGGGCAAGTTCCTGGAAATCATGGCTGCCACTCTGGGATTTGGCCTGGAAGATTTCGGAATCCAGGCCCTGGCGGCTGAAAAAGACCTGCTGATCTCCAGCATGTGCACGGTGTTTGCCGAATCCGAGGTTACCTCCCTGATCGCGAAGGGCGAAGACCGCAAAGAGATTGCCCGGGGGCTGCACACCAGTGTGATCCGCCGGGCCGCCGGCATGATCAACCGGGTGTCGTCCGACGGCCCCATCGTGTTCACCGGCGGGGTGGCCAAAAACCCCTGCATGAAGGAACTGCTGGCCGGCAAACTGGACCGGGAGATCCTGATCCCATCCGATCCCCAGCTGGCAGGGGCCTATGGGGCGGCTCTGCTGTCGGCTGAACAGGAGAAAACCGGCAGCTGAGCAGGGGCCGAGAAAGGCAGTTCCTGTGGCACCGGGGGCGGCTGCGGCGGATCATAACAGGAGGACCTGTATGCTCAATACATTGCACCCCCATCCCCAGCAAACCTGGAGGAGGATCTGTGCGACCGGATGCCCCCGGTTTCCCAGAAAGATCTGCGGGAGGTGTTCAGCGGGCTGGTGAAAAGCGTGCAGGCCCATTAGACCGGGCATCGGGTTTCAGACCGGGGAAAAATGGAAATGCGCTGTCAACAAAAGAAATTATCAAACCGATTTACTTTTGTCTGGTTCATGGTATACTTTTTTCAAAATCATTTGCGCAGCTGAACATGATCTTTGGGCAATAAAGAGAGGGATAAATCATGACGACAAAAGAAAGAATAAAAGAGATCATTGATAACCAACCCGATGATGCCACATATGAGGAAATTATTCGGGAACTGGCGTTTTCAGGGATGGTTGAGCGGGGCCTCAAAGACGTTCGCGATCAGCACGTGATTTCCAATGAAGAAATGGGAAAGCGAATTCGGCTGTGGCAAAAATAAGATGGACAGAAGAAGCCGAAAGGTGGCTTGAAGATATCCATAAATATATTGCCAAAGATAATCCCCACGCTGCGGGCCGAGTTGTCGATGGGATATACGACAAAGCGCAAATTCTGTCGGATTTTCCAGAAATTGGATACCATTATCGCAGGGAACCGGAAGGTAATATTCGGGTCCTCTTATATGGCCATTACCGTATTGCATATTTGTATCGAAAACCAAATGTGGCTGAAATCCTGGGGGTTTTTCATGGGGCTCTCGATATGAATCGTTATATATAAAAGAGAACTGATCAATAAATGTGAATAACCGGCAGAGGATCATCGTATTGCTTTATCAATGCGTGAAAGAAACATCGGCAGATCAATGTTGTATTTTGTCGCCACATCACCAAGGGTTATGAAAAGAGAGGTGCAGCAGATACATTCGCCGGCCTGTTCGTCAAAGGATTTGAACACGGCAATGGTGTCCTGATGGGCGGATACAATATCCAGTATGGTCATATCCGGATTGATCTGTATGTCAGATTTTTGGTCGTGGTCCCTCAGTTAAGCCTTGCTTTAATAGTGGTGTTTTCCAGGTTACACAGGGTTTTTCCCCGGCAGAGTGTCAACTATTAATGACGTTTTCATTGGTGCGCGCATCTGTCGTTAACAGTAGAGGCAAAGATCAACAAACCGGGGGTCTTATACCTTTAACTTTTTGTATTAATTGATATATTCAAATTTTTGGTCGATAATATGGAGACTTTTTTCTTCCTGACTTGTGGTCTCTAAGCTATATATCAAAGAAGATAAATTGATTTTATTGCCATATAACGTCATATATAGTTGACATATGCTTGTCTGTCTGCTATCCTGGCCACCAATTCTTTATGGAGGTGAGCCATGAGTGATAATGACAAGACCAAGTTCCTTCGAAAGGAGGGCCTTCTTAATCCGAAGCCGGAACGTGTCAGCCATACCCTGTTCCAAACGAATGCGTTCTTCGATCCACTTGATCTACCCCAGGTTCGATATGAGATGCTTCGAATTGCTCGCGTCGATAAGGCTCCCGTCACCGAGGCCTGTATGCTTTTCGGCTTCTCCAGGGAATATTTCTATCGACTGGAGCGCGAGTTCATGTCGCGTGGCTACGCCGGCCTACTGGGCTCTTTTCGAGGCCGCCGGCCACTAATTGCCCTTAACCAGGAACTCATCAACTTCATTATTCACCGCAAAATGATCGAACCCAACCTCACAGGGGAAGATATTCGCAAGGAGCTCAAAGCCACCTTTAAGGTGAAATGCTCTCGACGGACAGTCGAAAGGATCATCGAGAAGCTGGAGCTCGGAAAAAAAGGGGCTCTCACTTCCTCGTATTGAACGTGAACTTGCAAGAACACCGGCACCATGAGTTTCTTGATCCTCGGGACCATTTCCAACATTTTTACGAACACTCCCGTCGGGCTGTTTTTGATCGTCGTCTCCGTGTTCCCGAGAAGGTGTGCGCTACACTTCAAGCCCACGGTGTAGCCGGTCTATTCCTTGACCCGGAGAAAACAATTGTGGTTTGTGCTCCTCGTAGTCGCCCCGGACCAAGAATTGACACGGCTTTTCACCACACCCACCTTGAAGAAAAGCTCTTTGGAACCATTGCTCGTTGCCTGACTGAAGGTGTGGGTGTCAGAGCCACGGCACGAATCACGAATGTTGACAAGAAGACAATTCTGAGGGTCCTCCACCGGGCGGCGAGCCATGCCGACAGAATATCGAGAACCTTGCTCCAGAACCTGGTGGTCTCCGAGTGCCAACTCGACGAGATGTGGTCCTTTATTGGCAAGAAAGAAGCCCACTTGGAGCCCATCGAGAAGCTTGAGGGAATCTTGGGCGACGCATGGATTTGGATCGCCTTTGATTCTGCTCACAAAATTGTCCTCACCCACGTGATCGGCAAACGTACCGAGCCCCATGCAGTGTCCCTTCTTCATCGGCTCAAACGGTTGACCGCGCGTATCCCGGACTTGTTCACCTCTGATCAGCTCGACCAGTATACTCAGGCTCTACTGAAAGTCTACGGCAATAGCGTTGTTCCACCGCGAAAGCCAGGCCCTGGGAGACCGCCCAATTCAAGACTCATTCCACCGAAGGAGCTTCTCTATGCCCAGGTGGTTAAGCAGTATAAGGGAAATAGATTGGTCGGCATCACCCGCAAGGTGGTATTTGGTGATCCTCAAAAGATCCAAAAAGTCCTTCAACGCTCCGAGGTGAGCCAGACCATCAACACATCGTTTGTAGAGCGAAATAACGCGACCATTCGACACATGGACGCCCGCTGCACTCGCAAGAGCTATCGGTTCTCAAAGTGCAGGAAAAACCATGAGCGGCAGTTCGAGCTTTGTCTCACCTACTATCATCTCTGTCAACCGCATAGTGCCTTGACTAAACGCTACGGACGTCCTACTACACCCTTTATGTCAGCAGGACTCACTGACCACGTATGGACGATGGAAGAACTGCTCGGAACAAGAGCCGAGATGCTTGGCGCTTAAAAGGGACCACGACCAGATTTTTCGGTCATGATATTTCCTTGATGTTTTTTACATCATTTCGATGAAGGCCTGAATCCGGACCCTGAGCTGTTCGGAGTCTGATTCGGAATAATCGGTTTCGATGTGCAGAAATGGCAGGCCGAAGTCATCCTGAACCAGCTTTGCCACATGAAACGATTCAATATTGTAAGTGTGGCAGGCCTGCCATGTCAGGTCCACCACGCCGTCGATGGAAAATTCCGGAATCATCTCCCGGAGCATCTCCGTCCGCCCCGGGTTGGGGCTCATGACGGAACAGGGAATGGTCAGGTACTGTTCGGCCAGCGCCGTGACCGGATCGATGGTGTCATCCACCTGAAAGGTTTGTTTGTACCCGCTGCAGTTTTCAAGGGCCACCACATTGGCGCCGCACTGTTCCAGGATTTTTACCACCTTGTCCGATCCAAGACCGATGGGTACGCCGGTGAGCAGAATCCGGGGGGTGGTTTGGGTGTACGGGCTCTGTTTTTTTTCAATCAGTTGCGCGCACACATCACAAATCTCCTCCATCAGGGCAATTCCCTTTTCCTTGTCTGCAAAAAAACCGGTTTTAAACAGGATTTCCACCAATTCCATGCCGGTCAATGGAGATGGTTTGGCTTTTGTATCGGACAGGATCTCAAACATTTTCTTTTTTCCGTCGCAGGTGGTATCTGCCACAATCATGTCCGAGAACCTGAAAAACGGGCAGGTATCTGTGGCAGCGAATCCGTAGCTGCTTTTGATCAGCGGGCATAAATTTCTGGGCAGAACCTCCTCGGCCGCATCAATGGGATCCTGGCGGGTGCCGCACAGGGGAAGCGGAATGGCATCCGCCGCCACGGCCAGTTCGGTGGGGCCGTACAGGCAGTAAAATCCGATGACATGGTTTCCCTTTTCCTTGTGGGCTTCAATGTCCATCAGGTTTTGTTCCGTAATCTGCTGGATTTTTTTAAACAGATCCTGTTTCATTTTCTATGTTCCTTCATTGTTACGGCTTTAAAATAGAGGTTTTGATATGCGGTGGCGGTAATGTTGTCATTGGCCTTGAACCTGGTTTTTCTGCCGCATTTCGGATCTACGGTTTTGATCTGCCGGACATGCTGCACGGCAGGGGCCAGTTGTTTTTTAAACCGGTTTTTGAGCCGGATGCGGTGAAGATAGGTGAACGGTACTCTGGCCGCTTTGAAACGGCCACCCAGGGTGGTTTGGGTGTCAAAGATCAGGTCGGCCAGATGGTATGTAGGGGTCAGCCGGTGTAAAAATCCGGCACAGCCGGCACAATAGGTCAACAGGGTCCGGCCCCCGGCCTGCTGCTGCCGGGTCGTGCCCCAGGTTTGGGCCAGATCCGGACGGACACATCCTACGCTGCCGCCTTCCCCGCAGCACAGGGTGCGTTTCTTCTGGCTGCGGATTTTTTCCACGGTCATCCCCATTCGGGTGACAAGGGATCTGACCGCATCCTGAATGCCCGCTTCCTGCCGCAGTGGACAGGGGTCATGTACCAGCAATTCACCATTCCCCCGGGCTGTCTCCGGCAGGTCATACCGGTCCATCATCTCCCAGACGGTTTCCACCGTTATACCGTTGCCGTATGCGTTGAACATTTTGTAGCAGTTGGGGCAGGCCACCAATATTTTTTGAATATGGTGTTTTTTCAAAAAATCATGCAGGTGGGTGAACATCGAGTCAAAATGGTCCTGCCGGCCCAGGTCATGGCTGATTTTGTTGCAGCAGTCCAGGACAACGCCCAGGGAAGGGACTATTTTCTGCAGATGGGTGAACATCTGCCAGGTGGTCTCAGAACGG
>JAIVHE010000070.1 GCA_020201255.1 Desulfobacteraceae bacterium | reverse complement strand
ATCTTGAAGTGGCCCGTGAGATGATCCGGAAAAAATGCGGGATCAAATGGGCGGGATATTTCAGGCCCGAAAACATCTCTTCAAAAAAACTCGATCTTTTGAAACGCTCCGGGTTGTATGCCATGGAACTCGGATCTGATGCAGCCTGTGATACTACCCTGAAAGGCCTGAACAAAAACTTTGATTTTCAAACCGTTTTCGATATGAATAAAAATTGTAACAAAGCACAGATCCCCTGCGCACATTTTTTTATTTTCGGGGGGCCCGACGAGACGGCTGAAACGGTTGAAGAAGGCCTTGAAAATATCCAACTTCTGGAAAACTGTGTGGTGTTTGTCTTTTCCGGTATAAGGATTCTGCCGGGCACCGGTATTCACAAAATAGCCGTCAAACAAGGTGTTGTTCCGGAATCGGATGACCTGTTACACCCCCGGTATTATTTTTCACCGGAAATTGATAAAAGCGGGATGGAGGATATGCTCAAAACTGCGTTCAAAAATCGGAAAGACCGGTTTTTCCCGCCTGAGAAAGGGTATATGCGGATGCAGGCCCTCAAGGTATTCGGTTTCAAGGGGTTGTTGTGGGATTTGGCGATAGAACTTCAAAAGCCTGTCAAAAAGTGATGCATGGAAATGACACAAAATAAAATTCTGCTCATTCATCCATTGGGGTATCCTGAGGACAGGGCCGGGGAGGATATATCAAGAAAGGCCAATATCATGCCGCCACTTGGGCTGGCCAGTATTGCTGCCTACCTTGAGCAATTTGAAATCCAGGCCGATATTATCGACTGTTACGCCCACCCTTTTTCAGATGATCTGATCACGGCTTACATTACAAAAGAAGCCCCTTCATTCGTGGGGTTTTCCTGCACCACTGCCACTTTTCTGGACGGGGTCAGGATTGCCGGGCAGATTAAAAAGATCCGGACTGAAATACAAATTGTATTCGGCGGTGTACATGTGTCCGCTCTGAAAAATAAAATAATCGATCGATATCCCGTCATCGATTATGTGGTAGTGGGTGAAGGCGAGCATACCCTGCACAGACTTTTGACGGCTGCACCGAATGAAAAGGCAGGAATCAAAAACCTGGTATTGCGCTCTGAATCAGGAAAAGCGGTTTTCACAGGTTTCAGAAAAAAGCAGATCGATTTGGACACCCTTCCCTTCCCGGCGTATGAAAAACTTTTCGGTTTTCCGAATGCTTACAAATTGCCGATTTTCAATTATCCGTCCGTGCCCAATGCCAGCTGTATTTCAAGCCGTGGCTGTCCCTATGCCTGCTCCTATTGCGATCGTTCGGTTTTCAGGCGCACTTTCCGGTATAATTCCGCCCGATATCTCTATCATCATTTGAAATATTTGAATGATGAATATGGCATAAGGCACATCAATTTTTATGACGACCAGTTCACGTTCAACCGAAAAAGGGTTGAACAATTTGCCGGACTGATGATAGAAAAGCCCTTGAGGATGACCTTCAATTGTGCAGCAAGGGCCGAACATCTGGATGCCCCCCTGCTGGATCTGATGAAAAAAGCCGGGTGTCTTGAGATGATAGCCCGCAAAGTCGAACTGATAAAAGAGGCCGGAATCCGGGTCAAGGGACTTTTGATGTTGGGCTTGCCAGGGGAAACAAGACAGAGCATTCAGAAAAGCAAAACATATGTGAATTCTCTGAAGCTCGATGATTTCAACCTGGCCAAATTTACCCCTTTCCCGGGATCGCCCATCTATGATCAGATCCAAAAAAAAGGGCCGGTAATGGGCAATTTTGATGAAAATTGGGAAAAAATGGACTGCATGCAGTTTGTATTTGTTCCAAAAGGTATGACAAAGTCGGAAATGGATGAAGAATTTATCACGTTTTACAAAACCCATTTCATGAAACCTAAGGTCTGGCTAAACTATGTCAGTATGCTTTGGAAGTCTCCGGATTCATGGAAAAGATTTTTAAAAGATATGTTTGGGTTTCTCCGGTTCGCGTTTGCTGATAAAAGAAGATAAATCAGGTCTTTGGTTTTCAATGCAGAACATTGGGCAAGATGCCCAGAAATTAATGGCTGAGCATGGAAAGATCCAAAACCGTGTTTAAAAAGATGGCGCAGACTACATCCCCCAGACGATGATATCGGCTCCCTGATATGTTTCAATGCGGTGGAAAATCTTGTCTTCCCAGGGGATGTCAGGATCACGGTTGAAGATCACCTGATGGCCTTCTTTCGTGCCGCAGATAAAAGTCAGCATAATGCCGATTGTCTTTGTAATCAAGAAAATACAAAAGGCCCGGCAATTGCCGGGCCTTTTGTTTGTTCAGGTAGTATCAGGTCAGGGGATTGTCAGGTGCCGTTTAAAAGTTGATCTGCCACTTAATGCCGTAATAGTTCACTTTGGCATTATTCTGGTTCAGGTCATGCATGCCGATTTCAGGTGTCAGGAAAACACCCGGTGCCAGAAAGATGGTTGACTGAATGTAAAAACTGTCTGCATCATCCGTGACAGCACCCGGCGTATCCAGCTCGGTTTCCACATATCCGTAACCAGCCTCCAGATACAGCCCTTCACGGATCTTATAGCCGGCAACTATCAGGGCTGCCAGGGCATCCTTGTCTATGACCTGGGTGCCGTCAAATACGGCATATCCCCAGCCGTCGCCATCCAGATTGGGGGGACCCGATGAAATTGCATTATTCACCAGAATATCCGCCATGGTGCCCACGTTCTGGCCGCCCCAGACATTGCCCTTGAAATAGGCAGCGCCCACATCAAGCCGGCCGCCGATACCTACTATCCATGAATCCACCTCATAATCTTTGTTATTGGCCTTGATGTCAAAAGTCTGGTAACCGCCGGCAAACCGCAGGTGCCACTTGTTGCCGTCAATGCCGTATTTTGCCTGGATGGATGGGAACTTGGTCTCAGTAGACCACCCGTAGTTGTTCTGCAGAAAGGTCTGGTTGGTATATACATTTTTGGGCTCCACCGCCGCGATCTCAAAATCACCGAATGTCAGGCGGACCATGTTCTTTCTGCTGCCATAAAGCATGCCGAAGGCACTCATGTTGATATCACCCTTGTTGAACCCGGCAATATTATACACCTGATTGGAATAGGGGAACAGCAGCGGGGTATAGTGTTTACCAACTCCCAGGGAGCCGGCACCAAAATTCCATTCTCCCCATAAAATACGGGCATTGACATCCCCCCCCTGAGCCCCGTATTCAAACCGGCCGGTCAATTCGTCATTCACCGTGATATTGGCACCGATACGGGCGTTGCCATGCAGGTTCTGCTCATATTCTTCAGAATCCACCCCGCCTTTAAACGGGTTTTGTTCAAAATCCGTATAAAAGGTCGATACCCGGGCAGACCCGTAAAAATTCCAGTCAGCAGCCATTGCCGGGCCTGCCATAAACACCAGCGCTGCAGCCACCACCATTAGTTTTTTCATCTTTTCTCCTTTTGTTTACATTGTTCACCCAACAATTGCCTGCATCCCGTACCACCCGGGGTCAGAAAAGCAGAACGTTCCTTTTAATCGCCTGCTTTTTCTGTTGAAAAAACACCTAACATTTTTATAATAAACGATGTTCACCCATCTATTAATCAGGTTCTAATACCTTCTGTCAATCTTTTTTTGACCATACCTGTTTTTATTCAAAAAAAATCGTCAGGCATACAAGCGACAATGGCCCGGTGATGGACTCATCACCGGGCCATTGGTAACATTCAGGTGGTTGTTTTAGAACAATAGGTATTTCGTCTTCTTCTACATCAGATTATGCAATGATGCCAATCCGAATTAGAAGTTGATCTGCCATTTGGCGCCGTAATACATGGTATCGACACTGTCGACACCATCTTCTTTGCCGTCAAAAAAACCAACTTCCGGGGTGATGAACACGCCGGGAGCCAGGGTGATCTGGGACTGTACATAGTAGGACTGTACTTCATTGTCGACCTGCGCAGTTCCATCCCATTGTTCACCTTCAGCATACCCGTAACCTGCTTCAAATGAGAACATGTCATTGGCTTTGAAATTCACAACCAAGATGAAACCCATGGCTTCATTATCAACCACGTTGGCGCCATCAAAGTCGGCGAAACCATCATCCCATGCATTGTCACCATCCAGGGAAAGGAACATTATGTTGCCTACGTTTTCACCATAATACACGTTACCGCCGATGGAAACCGGACCAAAGCCAGTCTTTGCACCCAGGGCAGCGACCCAGGAATCCACATCATGGTCGCCTGTGGGGGTTCCCAGCAGTTCATAGGTCTGATAGCCAAAACCGGCGTTCATGCTAAACATATCCATTACCAGGTTGTAGTTGGCTTCGATTCCGGGCATGGATACTTCAGTACCGGTAGCACCACCAAAGAGGGGATCTTGCGGAGCCAGAGCAGCAATCTGGAATCCACCGAATTTCAGGCGGATCATGCTTTCACGGCCGGAGTAAACACCCCCCTGGGCCAGCAGGTCGTTGTCAGCGCCATACACCTGGTTGGAGTAGAAGTAGTTCAGGGGGGTGTAGTGCTGACCAATACCCAGAGAGCCGGCACCAAAATTCCATTCACCCCAGAGGATACGAACGTTGACGCCGCTACCGTATTCAAACTGTCCGGTCAGTTCGTCAGACACATTGACGCTGGCACCGATACGGGCATTACCTTGCAGGCTTTGTTCGTAGCTTGTGTTGTCAGCAAAGTCACTAATGCTTGTGTCACGATCGAAGTCTTCGTCAACATAGAAAGTAGCAACACGGGCTGACCCGTAAAAATTCCAGTCCGCTGCCGCAGCGGTCATCGCAGAGCCGGCCACCAGTGCCAGGGCTGCAACCAATACCATTAATTTTTTCATCTTTTTCTCCTTGTCTTGTTTTAACTCACCATTTTAATGCAACCACCTGAAACAACGACACCACGCCCTCCTTTTAAAGGCCAGGTACCATACAAGTACACCTTTTAGTTCAATCCATACAGACTTGTCAATCTTTTTTTTACATTTATTGGTCCAATTCATAAGAAATGATGCTGGATGCTTTATCTTTGGATAAAATCGCCAGTTTGGTCTGGGTCACCACCGACACAATCAATTCATCTTTGCCGTCCGCATCAATGTCTGCAACGGCAAAATCACTGATCCATCCCTGAAGGGCATGGGTCTGAAACAAGGGTGCCAGGGCGATACCGTTCCAGGACAATACCTGGATACTTCCGTCTTTGAACCGTTTATACCGGCCCACCGCGCCCCCGCCGAACTCATTGTTCTGAACCGCAACGATTACCGGGTTGTCTTCGCCGGTCATGTTATAAAATTGGAGCCGGGGGTGAATATAGATCCGCTCCCGGTACGAGCCGTCCGGATCATTTCTGGCCAGCAGCCAGACATGGGCTGTGCCCCCGTATTTTTCAGAGCTTTCCCATTCTTCGCTGCCTCCGTCATCGGTCACCACCAGGCGGCCGAACCGGTTGATCATCACGTATTCATCCGATATTTCGGTTGTCACCGGTCCTTTGGCCAGAGACAGCACCGAGGTGTTCCGGGGCAACCGGACCTGTTTCTGCCGGGTATACCCGGTGCCGTCCGCCCGCATGATATAAACAGGACCGTCAAACGGATCTTTCCCGGTCCGCTGTCCCATCAATGTCCGTGATCCGTCCTGCGCTTCCAGTACCCGGTAGTAATAATGCTGATTGTCCACCAGGGTCACATAATCGGAACCGTTGAATTCCACCACAAACGACTGAAGCCCGTCCAGGTGAATGGTCAAACTGGTGACAAAAACTTCCGGAAATCCGTTGCCGTTGATATCCGCGATATCCAGAGAAACAATCCGATGATTGCTGCTGAATTCCAGCTGCTTTTCCAACTCCAGCCGGCCCCCGGCCTGGTGATGGATCATCAGAGTATTGTCCGTGGCCGCCACCACCTGAAGGGTGCCGTCTTTGTTCAGATCCCCCACGGCCATGGCCGTGATCACATCCTCCAGAGACAGATGGGTGGTGAAACCGCCCCCGCCTCCGGATTGCTGTTGCAGGTTGACAAATCCTCCCTGCCCGGATGACTGAAACCCGCCCGGGGCCTGGGGCCCTTCCGGGACCTGCTGGACATACAATTCATTGGCAATGGACCGGTTGAACACCTTCTGGTTAACATCCCCGGCAAAGGTGTTCACCAAAGGAATCACATCCCCCATATTATTGCTCTGTTCAAAAAAGGTCAGGGCCTGTTTGTCTCCTGTGATATCCACCATGGCGGCATCGAGGCTTACGCTT
>JAIVHE010000367.1 GCA_020201255.1 Desulfobacteraceae bacterium | reverse complement strand
CCTTCTTTCTGGTTGATGAACCGGGCATCTTCATCCATGTGCCGGGACAGCAGTTTGAGCAAAAGCCCGGCAACAGCTGTGATCCCCATGGACCACAGAAAAGAGATCTGGGCTCCGTCCCTGAAAATAAGGCTCACCACCAGGGGGGTGGCCATGATAAGGGCCAGCACCAGCAAAAAAATACTGACAATGCCGGAGATATAACGCCACCGCATTTAGAAAAATTCCAGTTTCACGGTGAGCAGCTTTTCCATTTTTTTGACCGCCTGCTTGACAGCGAACACAATGATCTGATCTCCGGGGGTTACCACACTTTCTCCTGAGGGGATGATGATGCTGCCGTTGCGGATGATGCACACCAGCAGCGCGCCTTTGGGCACAGCAATGTCTTTGAGGGGCTGGTCGGTGATGTCTGATGTTTCCAGGGCAACTGCCTGGATAAACTCCCCGCGTTCCCCGAATATGGAAATATCGGACAACACCTTTCCCTGTCTCACATTCCGGAGGATGGAACTGACGGCCGACAGCCGGGGAGAGACCACTTTTTCAATGCCGATGGTGGACAAAAACGGATAATAACTGGATTTGCCGATGCGGGTTACCGTGTTTTTCACGCCTAAGTTCTTGGCCAGAAGAGAGACCAGCACATTGGTTTCATCATCATCGGTCACCGAGATCACCGCATCGATCTGGTTGAGATTTTCTTCTAAAAACAGCTTCTGGTCGGATCCGTCTCCATGGAGCACCACGGTGTTGTCCATCTGTTCCGCCAGTTCCAGGCACCGGGCTTTGCTGGCTTCAACACTTCGTCTTTTCTGACAATGGCGGCGATCAGGGGCCTGGCATCACCGAACCGCTCCTGAAAATTTTTGAGGCACATGCCGGCCATGACCGATGCCGCATCGATGCGGATGCCGATATACCGAACCTTTCCGTCGGCAAAATCCCCGGCATCCAGTGCTTGGGGAATATCCACAAGTCTGCGGATGGTTTTGACCACCTCTATTTCAGGATTGATGATAGTGTCGATGTAGGGAATCTGGTTTTGAAAGATTTCATGATACGCATCAAAATCGGTGTTTCTGATGCGTGCCAGCTTTTTGGTGGATGGGGACAACAGGTTGGTGACCAGGCAGGCGGTGAGGTTGATCTCATCACTGTCGGTGACTGCCAGCAGAATATCGGTTTCCTGGATCCCGGCCCGGGTCAGGACGGCAGGACTGCTGCCGGACCCTTCGATCACCTGGACGTCCAGGTCTTCAAAAAGCACCCGGGCCAGCTCGGAATTTTTTTCAATGACCACCACCTGTTTGCTTTCCGATGCCAGGCGGGATGCAATGTTATACCCCACCTCACCTGCCCCCACAATGATTATCTTCACATCTTTTCTCCTGTTGAGATCCGGCAATTGTGACACACCGGCCAGGTGTGACTGCATCACACCTGAAAACCGATTATATCATGATCTCGCAGACCATATCAAACACATCCGCCAGGCGCAAAATTCCCGTCACCCGGCCTTTGTCCACCACCAGCAGAGACTGATGGCATCCCAGGATGAACTGGTGCACGGCTTCTGACACCGGTGCATCAATGTTTACATATTCGCCTTTGGAGGGGGTGTACATGATCTCTTTTATGGATACACCGGCGGTTTTGGCAACCAGGGTTTCCATGGATTCATGCCACAGGCTGTGTTCGTCCACCAGAGAATGCAGAAAATCCTGGTTAAACCCGAAATGGGCCAGGCCCACATTGCCGTCCTGGTTGGTTCCGGCAAACCGCCGGTATTTGGGTTCCAGGGCCTTTAAAATTTCTCTGATCCCCACCTTGCCGATGACATGGTGGTCGGTATCATACACCAGCACGGCCCGGTGTTTGTGGTGCAGGTGTTTGTCTTCATTGGATTGTTTCAATGCCCGGATGGCCCCGGCCAGGGTTTCGGTTTCCGGTACGGTGGCGTAATCGGACAGGGTGATCATCAGCTCTTTGACTTCACCAGGGCCATGAGCAGGATACTGGCCGGGATGCCGTAGCCGAAGAACTCACCGGATGTAAACTGTCCGGAGTTGTAGGCAATGGCATTGGGGGCCGCGCCCACCAGGAGCAGGAACGGCATGCCGGCCACCACCAGGGCGGAAAACACGATGACTTCCGCCGCCACACCCAGATAGGGGGCCACCACCAGGGCAACGGGCACGGAGATCGCAATGGCAGCCACATTCATGATAAAGTTGGTCATGAGCATCACAAAAAAGGAGAAGGCTATCATAAACACGAACCAGTGGGCTTCCGCAAAAAAGGTCAGCCAGTTGATGGCCAGCCACTCGGCAGCCCCGGTCTGCCACAGGCAGAATCCCATGCTCATGGCACCGGCAAACAGCAGGATGATGTTCCAGGGCACATCTTCCAAGTCCCGGATATCCAGGATTCCCACGATGAAAAACAAGATGGTGGACACCAGCAGGACAGCGGCCTTGTTGAAAGGCTTGAGAATCGGAACAAAGGACTGCAGAGAAAGAAACAGGATCACACCGAAGATAATAATTGTGGCGATGATTTCATGACGGGTGAACGATCCCATGTCATCACTGAGCTGCCTGGCCTTTTCCCTCAATCCTGGGATTACCGCTTTTTCCGGTTTAAAAAACACCATGAAAAAGCCCCATAAAACGAACACCATGATCCAGCCGACGGGAAACATGTAATAGGTCAGTTCAAAAAAGGTGACGGTCTTGTTGGTGATCTCTTCATAAAATCCTAAGGCAACAATACCCCGGGCCGCTCCCAGCAGGGTGACAATGCTGCCGGCCCCGGCCACGAAGGCCATGCCCATGAACAGACCTTTGCCGAATCTGGTGGGGCCTTCTTCGTCCGTGTACAAAGCATAAATGGACAACAGCAACGGATACATGGTGGCGGCCACTGCCGTGTGGGCCATGACATGGGTGAGCAGGGCCGTGACCACAAAACACCCCAGGTAGATCATGGAGGTGCGTTCCCCCACGATAATGAGCATTTTATAGGCCAGGCGCTTCGTGATCCCCACCTTGGTAAACACCGTCCCGATGATCAGAGAACCGAAAATAAACAACACCGACGGGTCCATGAAATCCTTGAACGCGTCGGCAGCCGGCCGGATGAAAAACAACGCCTGGACCACGCCGATGGTCAAGCCGGTGACACCGATGGGCACCACTTCAAACACCCACCAGGTGCCTGCCAGCAGAAACAGGGCAATGGCCGCCTTTCCCTGGGGGGAAAGGGTAAATGCCTTGCCCAAGGGGTCCACGGCATCGGGCCAGGGGGGAGAAATATACACCACGGAAAATAAAATAATCCCGATCATCAGAAACATGATCCGCTTCCAGTCTATCTGAATTCCGGATGAGGCTGTTGATTTCGTATTCATGTCACTCCTACATTTTTGGGTACGTTAATATATTGTTTCATTATTCTATCCACACTATCCTATTCACAAGGCGGGATTCGTCGCCTTACAGTCCATAAATTCTTGTTTTAATAAAGCAGATGCCGGGTGCTTGTCAAGCATTGCATGATTCACAAAACAATACCCTTACACGTAAAAAGAATATTCTGCATATATCGTGCAGGGAATCATGCCGGTTTATCCACCGAACCGCTGGAGAATATCCTTGATTTTTTCTTCGGTTTTCTTTTCCACCACCAGCATTTTATCCGCCTTGGCCTGTTTGATTGTAGCGGCCAGGGACTCCAGGTCAGCCGGTTTTTCCAACAGATCCGTGGCACCGATTTTCATGGCCTCCACGGTCTTTTCCACTGTGGCATACCCGGTGAGCAGGATAATCTGCAGTTCCGGTTTCTGGCTTTTGATATTTTTCAAGGCCTGGATACCGTCCATACCCGGCATTTTGAAATCCATGACAATGGCATCAAAGCTTTCTTTTTCCAGCATGGCCAGAGCCTGATCAGCGGAATCCGCTGTCTTTACCGTCATGCCCCGGGCTTCCATCCGTTCGGACATGATCTCCAGAAATTCTTTTTCATCATCTACCAGCAACACTTTTTCAGACATTATTTTCTCCTTTTTTTTTCAATTCTTCATTGCCGTTTTGGTTCGGCAGATAAGTATGCATGATCCGGCTGGATTCTATACAAACAGAATCCGTTTCCGGTATTATTTTTTTTTACAACCATGTTTACCTGATCCAGAAGGTCCCGGTCTTTGGGGCAGTCATCAAACAGGGCAACCCAACCGGGTGCCGGGACAGGATCCAGGGTAACGCAGATTTCAGGCACCTTCGGGTCCATGCCGAAACTGACCATTATCTGCTTTTGGGTCTTGGCTGCTACATTGTCCAGGATCGTGCAGGCAGTCTCAACCACCCGAAATATAAGATGAAGCACCCCAAACCGATACGCTTTCATACGGCAGGGGACGGGTGCCGGTGTCACGGTGAGGCACACCCCATGGTGACGGATGATCCGTGCAGCCAATCCCGCCACCAGATGAACCATCTCTTCTACGTCCACGGTTTCTTCGGCATGATCCATGCTGTGGGAGAACCGGTTGAACAGTTTCATCATTGTATCTGCCCTTGCCACCTGATTTCTGATCTTTTCACTGATCCGACCGGCTTTTTGGGGATCGATGGGAAGGGATCTGTTTTGGGCGTTGACTGCCAGATCTCCCAGCAGGCCGGCATTTTCATTGATAATGGCCAGAAAATTTTTCATGTCATGGGTGACAGCGGCGGAAACAGCACCGAAAAATGCAGTGCCGTCCATATCCATATACCGGTTATTGTCTGCCATGAACAACTCCTGAAGTATCATCGGCAGGCTTGGACCGGACCGGAAAATCTGGTTTGGGCAGATGTAAATATCCGTCAGACGATGCTTTTTTAACCGCTTTTACCGGCAGGCTCAATATAAAACGGGTGCCTTTGCCCACACGGCTTTTTACTGTAATGTCGCCCCCCATCTCCCGGATCAGGCCATAGGTGATGGCCAGACCGAGCCCGGCCCCCCAGCGGTCGGTCCTGGAAGAATAAAACGGTTCGAAAATTTTGGGCAGGTCTTCGGGAGGAATGCCTTTTCCGGTGTCAGACACCTGGATAAAGACCTGGTCTGTATTTTCATGTGTGACAGCAATGGTGAGGATGCCGTTGGTCTCCATGGCGGTGATGGCGTTCTCCGCCAGATTCAGAAATATCTGGAGCAGGCTGCTGCGGTCACATTCAAACCCGGGTATTTCCGGGACCGGATCCACCTGGATGGTGATGCCCCGGTGAAGGGCATCTTTTTCCAGCAGGGCCAGAACCTGGGAGATCACCTCTTCCATATCCACCGGTTCCACACTGGGTTCCATGTGCCGGGCAAAATCCAGAAGCTGCCGGGTGATGGTGCCGCAACGCTGTACAGCTTCCAGCACATCATCGGCCAGGGGCAGAAGGCGCTGGTCTGGTGCGGCATCCTTGCCAAGGGTCAGCAGATCGATGATCAACCCGGTTTTCTGGTTGATGATTTCCAGCGGATTGTTGATTTCATGTGCCACACCCGATGCCAGCCGGCCGATGGATGCCAGACGGTTGGCATGTTCCTCGTGGTGGAGGGCCTCTATGCGCAGCCGTTCCGATGCGTGAATCCGTCCCACCAGATAGGTGGCCAGGCCCATGATAGACAACAGAATCAACCCGATGCTGGCACACAGAAACCACAGCATTTTGAGCCGGGGTTTGAGCCAAAGATCCCTGAGCCAGTCTGCCTGGCGCAGCTGTACCAGCATCAGGGGGGTGCCGGGGATTTGCGCAAATCCGGCCAACACTTTTGTGCCGTCCGGAGCCCGGGTTTCGATGATGCCGTCCGGGCCAAAGAAAAGGCCGGGATCCAGAACGGGCCGGGTGTCAGGGGGGCCGAAATAAAACGAGGGGGTCAGCAACCTGCCGGTGTCATCCATGAGAAACAGATCATGGGGAAGGCCGGATGCCGGAAGATCAAAAGTATCCTGCCACAGGGTTTGGGCTCCGGATACGGGATCTTTTTTTGCCAAAGAAGCGGACATCACAGCTGCAAGGGTGTTCAGGCTGGTGCGCATACCGGTGTTGGCTTCTGTCTCAATGGTTCGCCGGGTCAGGCTGAAATCCACCAGGGTCATGATGACCAGAGGAGAAAGGCAGATGATGGAGGTTATCAGTACGATCAGTTTCCATTTGCGTTTGAGATTCAACCCACTGTGGCTGCCTGGAGTATCGGCATGATCCCAGAAGGCGGGTTTGAAAGATCGAAAGGAAATCATGGCTGCCAGGCGCCTGTGTCGGGGTATCTGTCTGGAATCGTGGCAGGTGATGCATGCTGCCGGATGTTTTCACGGCCCTGTTTGATGGCATCTCCCAGCTGGTCGATATCCACGGGTTTCTGGAAATAAGCCAATGCGCCCAGGTCCATGCAGGTTTTTTTGTCCTGTTCCGACCCGTGGCCGGTAAGCACAATCACCTGGATAGAAGGATGGGTTTGTTTGACCTGTTTTAACACATCAATACCGTCCATTTCCGGCATTTTCAAGTCAACGATCAGAATCTGCGGGGGATCGGATTGCACCTGTGCCAGAGCCGCAGGGCCGTCATATACGGCTTTGGAATCCATGTCCCGCATCTGGAGGCGTTCCGCCAGGGTCTGGTGGAATCCATGTCCCGCATCTGGAGGCGTTCCGCCAGGGTCTGGACGAACTCTTGTTCATCATCCACCAGCAGAATTTTCAACGGCATGTCAGGCTGTGCTTTCATCACTATACCTGCCGGGGCTGACAGCACAAATTACATTCCGGTGTGACATATGCTTCCTATCCCAATTGGTTATGTATGACCTTCAGGTGATCCCCGTCCCATTAATATTGTAGGTGAAAATTTTGTAAAGAACTTGGGTCAAAAAGTCAAGGCCAAACATGGGAACTGGTATTTACTACAGCAGGGTCAGATCCCAGTTCCACAATCCCGGCCGATTCTTGAGAGTCACCCCTTTTGGAATGGGTTCCTGCAGGGTGACAAAGCAGGTGTATCCTGCCTGTTCCAGAATTTTTCTGTGGACGGTCAGATCCAGGCACCAGTTGGGGAATACATAAAAAAGATCATTGGACCGGCTGATCCAGGCCCCTTCTTTTTTGGGGCTCAAAAACAGAGTTCCCACAGACAGATCCGGGGAAATGATTCTGGAAACAGCCAGGGGCCAGTTTGCCTGGATGACAACACCCAGGGGCAGGGCAGATGCTGCGGGCAGGGATAAAAAGGATTCCTTGTCCAGCTCCGGCGACACAATGACACCGGAAAAGCCATACTGCTGTAATTGCCGAACCGCCATGGTGTTGGTGATATTGCAGAAAGGTCCTGCCCACAGATTCAGTCTGTCTGGATGTGTAAACAGGCTGATCTGCCAGACCGCATTGAGAACAAAATTTTTGGCACCTTTTTTCACAGCCGCGTTGACATATCCCCGGCACAAGGATTCATCTTTGGGAAACAAAAGCGGATCCAGCCACAGCCAGGTTTTGCCTGCAGGTCTGCCGCCGTAGCGGCTGTTGGAGATCCATATCCCGGGTTCTGCCGATTTTTGCACTGCTGCACCGCTGCTTCGTGATACATGAAGATCGGAAATCCTGTGTTTTGACGGCCGGGTTTTCTGCATCCGGGCAGGGGAAAAGACTGGATCAGAGACCTGTCCGGCCGGCCGTATTTTTGTATGGTCCATACCATTTAACTCGGATTCCAGATCCTGCAGCAATGCTGCCAACTCTTTGCCCCGGCGGTCAATAAGATGGACTGGTGTGCCGGATCTCACCTTGTGCCGGGATGTTTTTGCCAGAAAGAATTTGGCTTTTTTGGGTACCGCCCGGGGGACATTCTGGACCTCGTGGAAAGCATCTTCTTCATTGCCGATGCGCAGAAGGTCTCCCTGGTGCAATGCCTCTCTGGTGATGAAATACGGAGCAGCCGGGTTTTTTACCCGCCCCATAAACAACCCGGATCCGGTGGCATCGTCATGGTCCAGGGGATTGTGGACCCTGTGGGACAAAAGGTTATAGTGGGTGAACTGTCTTCCCAACGCATAATCAAGATACGCCAGGGCCTGTTTTTTGTGTGACGGCTGGTCCCGCAGCAGTTGAAATGCCTTGACCGTGTAATACACATAATGGGGACTTTTTTTGCGCCCCTCGATTTTCCAGGTGGACACTTGTGGAATATCTGTGAGTACCTTGGCTAGCACATCTGCGGAAAAATCCATGCAGGAAAAATACCGCTTTTTTTTTCCTTTCTGCTCATATACACGCCGGCAGGGCTGGACGCATCTTCCGCGCAGGGCGCTTTTTCCGCCGAACCAGGAACTCCAGTAACACCGGCCGGATACAGCATAGCAAAGGGCACCGTGGACAAACACTTCCAGATCCATATTCTCCGGCGCATGGGCTGCCATTGTTCTGATCTCATCCAGGGTGAATTCTCTGGGCAGCACCACCCGGCTGAACCCGGCTTTGCGGGCGGTTTCAAGGCCGGCGGGAAAGGTCAGGTTGGCCAGGGTGGATAAATGGAACTCTCCTGTGAAACCGGCCTGCCGGGCCAGGGGAATCATGGCCAGATCCTGGACGATCAACGCGTCAAAGGTCACATGGCGGCAGAGTTTGGTGAGTATCCGGAATGCTTTTTCCTGTTCATTCTCCTTGAGGGTGGTATTAAAGGCAATATAGACCTGAATCTGCCTGGAGCGTGCCAGCCGGCCCAGCCGGGAAAGGTCTTCAATGCTGAAATTTTGTGCTTCCATGCGGGCGGAAAATATTTTCAGTCCGCAGTAAATGGCATCTGCCCCGGCAGCCACAGCAGCCAGAAATGCGGTTTTGTCTCCGGCCGGAGCCAGGATTGCAGGTGTGTTTCGGGTCATGTTTTCCTTTGCAGCATATAATTATTTAACCTATCAGTATTGCAATTTTCCAGGATTTTGTCAAAATACCATTCCAGATACTGCATATTTCCCCAAGTGATTTGCGCATTATCAAAACTCTGGTGGGAGCCCCTGGCGGTGTGCTGTGACCGGACC
>JAIVHE010000069.1 GCA_020201255.1 Desulfobacteraceae bacterium | reverse complement strand
CTGGGATGCCAGCACGATGGATACCGGCAGGGTACGGTCATTGTTGTCATTGACACTGCCCTCTTCCCAGCCGTTGAACAAGAGCAGGGAGTTTTCCAGGGTTTCTCCCCGCATCAGGCGGGCACCCAGTTCCCTATAAGACCCCACAAACCAGTCGCTCTCCTTCAGGGCCATGATAGGGGCGCAGAAGGCCGCTTCCTGGCCCTTGTTCACCGGGATCGTCCCCAGCCGTCCCTGGCGCTGGAGATTGAGCATCCGGGCATCTGCCATTCTGGACAGGGTCATGGCCTGGAAGAGTTTTTTCAGATCATCTTCGCTCAGATCCGGTTCCAGGTCCGGGTCCGCCTTTCCATTTTCATCCAGGATATGCAGCTGTTGTATACTGAAATCATCAATGGTTTGTAACGGCATCTTACCCTCCTTTTTTCCGGCATTTCCGGCTGCGGCAGCGGGGAAAGGCTTTATCCCGTGGTCTTGATCTTGGCAAACACTTCGGGCGTGGGCTTGGGGAGCCCGGCAACCTTCCATGCCTTGACCGGATCAGGAAACTGTTCATAGTTGCAGTCTTTGGCCTGCCCCACATTTTTGCACACCGCCCGGAGAATGGGAAACGCTTCAAACTTTTCATAATAATTGCGCATAAACTTGATAATCTCCATGCGCTCGGTGCTCAACGGGCATTCATCATCAATGCCTTCTTTTTCCGCCAGCGCGCATGCGATCTCCTCGGTCCAGGAACGAAAATCTTTGAGATACCCTTCTTCGTCCAGATGCATTTCAAGATCTTGGGTGTTTACCATGGCTCACCTCCTGATATTGGGTTCATATATATGGTACATTAACACTATGAAATTATCATAAGCATCAAATTGTTTCTGTAAAGCGCTCACTCTATAAGCCCTGCATAACTTTTAAAATCCCCCCACATGTTCCATTGTGCCGAGCCAACCCTTCGGCCGGATCAAACAGATCTGACGGTGTGTATCCCCCCAGTCACGGCCCGAACAAAGGGCTTTGAATCACAAAAGCGCACACGGCTATAGCAAATATCCGGTTTTTTATTGTTTGTTACACTTGCCATTCAAATCAATTTTTGGTTAAATCTCCGGGTATTTATTAATGTAAAAATTTGAAAAAAAGGAACCGTTATGCCAAAGTCCGTTGGAATTGATTTGGGTACCACCAACTCAGCCATTGCCATCAAAAAAATCCAGGTTGAGATTATTCCCAACAAGGAAAATGAAAGGATAACCCCCTCCTGTGTGGCCCTCCGGCAGAAAAAAAAATTGCTCGGCCTTTCCGGAAAAACCGAATGTATCGTGGGAAAACATGCGCTGGAATGGTTGAAGCAGGACCCGGCCAACACCGTCACCGCTGTCAAGCGATTGATGGGCCGAAGCTTTGACAATCCGGAAGTGCAGAAACTGGTATCAGATCCCCGCCAGGTGGTCACCATCCGCCGTCAGACCCGGGGAACCGAAAACAGCCTGGTGCTGGTGCTCAATGATAAAGAATACACCCCGGAAGCGATCTCTTCTGAAATTCTGAAAAAACTGTGTGCTGATGCCGGGGCCAGTCTGAAAGATACAGTGGAATTTGCCGTGATCACGGTACCGGCGTATTTCAATGACAAACAAAAACATGCCACCCGGACCGCAGCGGCCCTGGCCGGCATCAAGGTGCAGCGGCTGCTTCCGGAACCTACGGCAGCAGCCATCTCCTTCGGGGTCGATCAGGTCAATGACGCAGACGTGAACACGGTTCTGGTGTTCGACTTCGGGGGCGGGACCTTTGATCTGTCGGTTTTGACCATCAGCGGGGGCCAGTTCCTCGAGCAGGGAAAAGGCGGCAACATGTGGCTGGGCGGGGAGGATATCGACCGGCAGCTGATGGATCATGTATTGGAGATCACGGCCCGGGAAAATGATATTGAAGATATCCATGCATTGATCGATCAGCAGCCGGACCAAGTGAAAAACCAGTTTCTGGGAGAGTTGAAGGGTCTGGTGGAACAGGCCAAAATCCGCTTGAGTCAGGAACAGGAAGCCTATATCGAGATTCTGGGCCTGCTCAAGGATGACGACGGTGACCTGCTGGACGTGGATGTGACCCTGACCCGGGACCGGTTTGACACCCTTGTCCAGCCCGTGGTGAACACGGCCATGGATTTGACCCGCCGGCTGCTGACCGACATTCATATCCCGACAGACCTGATCGACAGGGTGCTGCTGGTGGGGGGCAGCTCCCACATTCCCTGTATCATTGCCGCTGTCCAGGACATGTTCGGCGCCGAAAAAGTGCTGGTGCACGACCGTCCCATGCTGGCCATTGCCGAGGGTGCGGCGATTTTGAGTCACCGGCTGTCGGAAAGCTATGAATGCGCAGGATGTGGAAAATCGGTATCACAGACCGAGACCACCTGTCCTCATTGCGGGTTCGATCTGGAAAAACACACCATTGAACAGGGGGTTCTGGACATTGTTCATTCAACGGCCCATGACTATTATGTGGTGCTGGAAAACGGCGAAAAATACTTGTTCATTGAAAAAAACACCCCGCTTCCCTGTGAGCAGACCGAAGTGTTCAAGCTGATCCAGGAAGATCAGCAGCTGGTGCACATGAAATTTTTCAACCGGGTCAACGAGATCGAGGAATCCATTGGAGACCTGTGGCTGGGTATCGATTTTGAAACCCTGAACAAATGCTGGGACAATCTGGCGGATGCAGATGAATCCGCTGTGCTCAGCATCGGGGTCACACTGAAAATCGATGAAAATAACCTGGTATCGGTTGACGCATCACTCAGGGAATTTCCGGATGTTCACCTGAGCCGGACCCTGTCCCGTGGCCGGGCCGATGAAACCCTGTTCCGGAAAGTGGAAACCATGATCAATGAAGCCAATGAAAAAAAGCTATCTTTCTATACCACCCAAGACATGACCACCCTGATCGTTTCCACGATCCAGGATATCCATCAGGTGATCGACCCGGACAGCGGGCAGGTTGTCGAACCGGTCCATCAACTGGCTGAAATGAACATCGAAAAAACCCGCCGGTTTTCGGAAAACGACATCACCTGCTACAGCACCATCAATTTTGCGCAAAGTGCGCTGGATCATTTTGGCATGCTGTTATCTTCCACAGACCAGGCCCTGATACAAAAAAAGATTGACCATCTCAAACAGATGAACCTCACGGGATCTTATGAGGAAAATCTGTCTGCATATGAAGATTTGGACCGATGCATAGAGGGTTTTACGGACATCGTCATTTTGATGCAAATCAAGAAAGCCCGGGATTATTGCGATCAGCATGATCCTGACCGGGCCGGGACATTCAAGGATGACATAGCAAATCTCATGGACGCGATCATAAAACAGGATATCAAACTAAAAACGACCCTCTTAGAAGAAATCTTTCCCAGAGTAGATAAAACCTTGGACGAATTTGATTATGGCACCGGAACAATTCACAAAGGGATTACCCGGTAATGACCAATCGGATCCAATGCCCGGTCTGCCAGTATGCCCATATCCCCCGGGATATGGACACATGCCCCCAGTGTGATGCTGACCTGAGCTGTTTCCGGTTGCTGGACCGGCTGTCCGAGTTGCCGCCGGAACCGGCGTCGTCCTCTCCCGAAGCTGACGTCAAAAACATATCCACCTTTGGGGATATGCCTGATGACCGGGAAACGCATCCTCTGAAGCCAAATGATCCGGCAGGCAGTCGTCAGAAAATGGTACCTTTGGCCCTGACGGCATTAACTGTGCTGCTGGTGGTTTTTTCCATTTTTCTTGCATACCGGTTGTCAGCGGTTGAGCATCTGCTGCAGCGGCAGCATACCGTTCTGACGGATCTGTATACAGCGGGCGTATCACAGGAAAATGATCTCCAGGAACAAAACCAGATGCTGGAACTGGTCCGGAAACAGCAAATCACCCTGGCACACAGTGCCCGTTTGAAAACATATATGGCAGATGTAAAAACCTCTGTTCGTGAAAACGGCACCCGGCTGGACCGTATTGAATCCAGATTATCACACCTGTTATCCCATCGTGAAATGGTCCCGATCCTGGATAGTAAAAAACAGATGCAGACTGCCATCAAACCGATGCTCATTATATCGGAAGCCCTGGAAACGGATGCAGGCAGGAAAGTTATTGAAATTGATATGGAGTAGTAATGGCCGGAAAAAAGAAAAAAATTGATGCCATCCTGAAGCGGGCACACAAATTGTTCGACGCACAAAATTACCTGTTGGCGGAAAAAGAGTTTGAAAAAGCCCGGAAAAAAGCGCCATCCAGTGACATTGATGAAAAACTGGATATCTGCCGGCAGAAAACCCGGTCTGAAAAAGGAAAAATGCTTGTCAAAAAAGGACACAGCGCTATCAAGAACAATGCCCTTCAGGAAGCCATATCCTGTTTTACCCGGGCCCAGCAATTTTTGGATGATCCGGGATTGTCTGAAAAGATACAGGAACTGGAGCAGCAGCTGCAAGTCGGCAGTATCCATGAAACCGCCGGAAATGCAGAAAAATCCGGTGATTATGGCACCGCTGCCGCATTGTATGAGCAGATATGGCAGGAAACCGGCCAACAGCGGTTTTGCATCCGCAGTGGTGTGTGCCATGTCAAAGCAGGCAATGAAGATCAAGCCATACGCATTTTTCACCAGTCTGGAACACGAAACCCGTTTCAACACCCTGGAATTCATGGCCCTGAAGGCAAAAACCTGTTATCACCTGGCCAAAAAAAACGAAGCGTTCTTATACCCCATGGTGCAATCCTGGTTCACAGCCATTTTTTTTCACAACCCTGCTGACAAATTCATTGACAATCCGGAAGAATTGCAGCAGATTCATCAGCAGTTGATCCGCCTGGCAGAGCAGCGCATCGATGGCCATACCGATTCTCAAACCGTGCGGCAGGCAGCTGCCCTGTTTGCCGTGGAAAAAAAGCTGATAACAGATATGGAGGCCATGTACCGGGCATCCGGGTCGGACACCCCCCACATTTGTACCCCTTTTTATGCCGCTATCACGGGCCAATCAGAGAAGATCTTGTCTGACATCCGCAAAAACAGGAATTTTTTCAAAGATCCGGACCATTACCTGGAGACCGGGGGATTTTATTCCAGGGCATGGAAAGGTTTGTATACATTGCAGACAGAAGATGTAGACAAAGCACATGATGTGATGGAAACGTTCCTCGAAACGGATGCACCTTGGGATGAATTTGTTGAATATGTAGTGGCAAGAGTCCGATTTGCCTATGGACAGGCCTGCCTGGAGCGCGGTGAAAAAAAAGTTCTGCCTTTTTTTTCATCCACCCCTGCCCTGTTCGATGCGGCACCATCCATTGAACAACGTTTCGCTGACAGGATGGCCCAATATAATGGAGACAGGTTGGCTGAATACGAAACCGTATTGAAATGGCTTTACAAAAAAAGACCGTCGCCACCTGTGGCCAGGGCCCTTTCCGCGATCATGTCCACATTGGCTGTCAGCCGGTACAATAAAAATCAATTCAATGATCAGCAACTGGCGGCAATATTGAAAAATGCGCTGGATATCCACCCGGAAAATCAATACGCACG
>JAIVHE010000366.1 GCA_020201255.1 Desulfobacteraceae bacterium | reverse complement strand
GCTTTTTCATCCACCCCGAACAGCATGCCGTGGTGATCGGAATTGGGACAGGAGATGTTGATTTCAATGCAGTCGGGTCCCTGGTCCGCCACAAACCGGGCCACCTCAGCAAATTCGGCCGTTGATCCGCCGTAGATGCTGGCATTGAGGGGAAAGTCCCGGTCCGCCAGGGCCTGCCATTCCGCATCCATGTTGTGGTATCCAGGGGTGGGCAGGCCCACAGCATTGATCATGCCGCATCCCAGGTCAATGACCGTGGGGTTGTTGTGGCCGTCCCGACGGACCGGTCCGATAGATTTCATGGTCACCAGGCCGCATCCGGCCCTATGGACCCGGGACAGGATATCGGCATTGTTGCCCAGGATGCCCGAGGCCAGGACCAGGGGGGTTTTCAATTGTATTCCTAGAAATTCGGTCATGGCGGATCAGGAGAACTTGTCGTAAAAAATCATGTCATCCTCCACCCCCAGTTCGTAGAGGTCGTCAATGACCGCATCAACCATGGGCGGAGGGCCGCACAGGTAGTATTCGATTTCCGTGGGGTCTTCATGGTCATTGAGATAGGAATTGATCAAATGGGTGTGAACAAATCCGGTGAGGCCGGTCCAGTCATCGTCTTTTTCCGGGCTGGACAGGGCCACATGATAGGTGAAATTGTCGTACCGCTCGTCCAGATCTGTAAATTCCTCATGGTAAAACATCTCCTTGACAGACCGTGCCCCGTACCAGAAGGATATTTTGCGGTTGCTGTTGATGCCGTCCAGCTGGTGCAGAATATGGCTGCGCAGCGGTGCCATACCGGCCCCGCCGCCGATAAAGCACATCTCTTTTTCCGTGTCTTTTGCCATGAAATCGCCATAGGGTCCGGAGATCTTGACCTTGTCTCCGGGTTTGAGCCCGAAAATGAAAGAGGATCCGAATCCGGGCGGAATACTTTCCGTGCCCGGCGGCGGGGTGGCAATGCGCACATTGAGTTTGACAATGTCTTTTTCATGGGGGGGGTTGGCCATGGAATAGGCCCGGAAACCCGGCTTGATCCCTTTGGCTGCCAAATCGAACAGGTTGTATTTTTTCCATTCACTCACATATTTGCTGTCAATGTGAAAGTCCTTGAAGGTCAGCTCGTATTCCGGCACATCGATCTGGATATAAGATCCTGCTTCAAATTCAATGGGTTCCTCCGTCTCGAGCACCAGTTCCTTGATAAAGGTGGAGACGTTGTCATTGGACTTCACAACGGCGTTGACCTTTTTGATGCCGAAAATGGATTCCGGCACCTGGATGGCCATGTCCTGCTTGACCTTGAGCTGGCAGGACAGCCGGATATTGTCCATTTTTTCTTTTCTGGACAGATGGGCAAGCTCCGTGGGCAGAATGGCACCGCCCCCATCGTTTACCTTGCATTTGCACATGGCACAGGACCCGGAACCACCGCAGGCTGATGGCAGAAAAATCTCATTTTGTGCCAGGGCCGACAACAGCGTGGGATTGCCGGAAACCGTGAGGGCATCATCTTTGCTGTCGTTGATGGTAATGGTATGGCTGCCCTGGGTGGTGACCCGGGCTTCCACAAATAAAAGTACAAACACAAGGACAATGATCACGCCGGAAAATATCAACAAACTGATAAGGTAAATCACTGCATGCTCCTTGTTATGCTAAAGGGTGATTCCTGAAAACATCATAAAGGTCATGGCCATGAGCCCGGCAATGATCATGATAAAACCGAATCCATCCAGCCCGGCCGGCACATCTGCATACCGCACTTTCTTGCGGATGGCGGCCAGGGACACGATGGCCAGCATCCAACCGGTACCGGACCCGGCCCCGAACACCACCGATTCAATGAATGTGTGGTTACGCTCCACCATGAACAGGGAGGTTCCTAAAATGGCGCAGTTGACGGCAATCAGGGGCAAAAATACCCCCAGGCTGGCGTATAGCAGCGGCGAGTACCGGTCGATAACCATTTCAACGGCCTGGACAATAGCGGCGATGACCGCAATAAAGGTGATGAATTTTAAAAAACTCAAATCCAGCTCCGGATATCCGGCCCAGGAAAGGGCACCGGGCGCCAGGAGGCCGTGGTATATCAGCCAGTTCACAGGACTTGTCACGGTCAGTACGAAGATGACCGCAAACCCCAGACCTGTGGCGGTTTCAATGGTTTTGGAGACGGCAATAAACGAACAGATACCCAAAAAATAGGCCAGCAGGATATTGCCTATGAACACGGAATTGACAAACAGACTCAGCAGATCGCCCATGGCAGCTCCTTATTTTTTTTCATGGGATACACCGGGCAGGCTGTTCTTGAGCCATACCAGCAACCCGATAATGAAAAATGCCCCGGGCGCCAGCACCATGATGCCCATGTCCTGGAATCCCATATCATACAAAAATTGGGGGATAACCGAAAATCCGAAAAACTGCCCGGATCCCAGCAGTTCCCGCAAAAAAGCCACCGCCAGCAGGATCATGCTGTACCCCAGGCCGTTGGCCAGGCCGTCCACAAAGGAGTCCGCCGGGTTGTTGGCCATGGCAAAGGCTTCTGCCCTGCCCAGAATGATACAGTTGGTGATGATCAGCCCCACAAAAATGGACAGCTGTTTGGAGATATCATACAGATACGCCTTGAGGATCTGGTCGGTGACGATCACCAGGGAGGCAATGACCGTCAGTTCCACAATGATCCGGATATTGGAAGGGATCCAGTGGCGCAGAGACGAGATGATCAGGCCGGAAAATGCGGCCACCAGGGACAGGGCAATGCTCATGACCACGGCGGTGGACATTTTGACGGTGACCGCCAATGCCGAACAGATGCCCAGCACCTGATAGGCAACCGGATTCTCTCTCCAGATGCCCTTGATCAATATTTCTTTATAATGGGACAGATTGGTATGCATACAAATATCCTTATTCATCCAGTATGGTTTCTACATTTGTCTGGCTTCCTTTTTTCTGGCGGAATATAATGGAAACCGTTTCATATTTTGTCAGGGTTTCCTCCAGCCCCTCGCTCAGGTATCTGCCGGTGAGAGTGGCACCGGAAATGCCGTCCACATAATGGTCCTGGAGTTTATCCGGCAGATTTTCCACCTTGCCCTTGGCAATACCTACGGACACCAGCTGGTTGCTGGCATTCAAAATCTTTTTGCCCTTGAAATTGTCCTGGAACCAGTTGCTTTCGATCTCACCCCCTAAGCCCGGGGTTTCTGAATGGCTGTACACGGAAAAACCGGCAACCGTTTCCCCATCCTGTTCAAATGCCAGGTATCCATGGATCTTTCCCCAGAGCCCCCGGCTGCTGATGGGAACAATATACCCCTGCACCTGCTGGTCGGTGTGGATCAAATAGAGTTGCAGGCTGTTGCCGGCAGGGGTTTCCAAAATCTGTCCCCGGGGGTCTGCATGGACCTCCCGGATATGGGTATCATAGATCTGTTTGATTTCTTCAGGGGATGGTTTTCTGTCTTCCGGCACAAGGCCGGCAGCTTCCAGCAGGTTGGTTTTCTTGTCTAAGGCCATGTTTTGCTGCTGCAGGGGTTTGAGCATGGTGGCGGCGGTCGTGATCAGTACACTGAAGACCAGGGCGATGACCAAAGCAAAGAAAACCACATATATCCGGTTTTTCTTGAATGATTTTTTGTTGTCAGACATTGGGTATCCTCTTTGAAATGCGGTGTTTCAAAACCAGATGGTCTAAAAGAGGGGCAAACACATTCATGAACAGGATGGCCAGCATCACGCCCTCGGCAAAAGCCGGGTTGGCCACCCGGAGGATCACGGTGAGAAACCCGATGAGAAACCCGTAAATCCACCGGCCCGGATCGGTGCCGGGGGCTGATACCGGGTCTGTGGCCATAAACGCAACACCGAACAGAAATCCGCCGGCACACAGATGGTACAAAGGACCTGCATCTGCCCAGGTGCCCCTGGTGCCGGGCAGAAAATAAAACAACAGCGCGGTGATCAACAGGCCGGCAATGCCGCCCAGGATGATCCGATAGTTGCCGATGCGGGTGACCATGAGAATGGCGGCCCCGATGAGACAGCACAGAGCTGATGTTTCCCCGATACTGCCCGGAACAAATCCGAAAAACAGGTTGGACAGGGAAAATCCCTGGTCCGACAGGGTTGAAAAGAGGCTGGAACCCCCTTCTGCGTTTACTGCCATAGCGGTTGCACCGGTGATGCCGTCCACTGCATCGGCCCCGGCCACCCATACATTGCCCGACATGGTAACCGGATAGGAGAAAAACACAAAAGCCCGGGCCGTCAAAGCCGGGTTCAGGATGTTTCTGCCGGTGCCGCCGAAGATCTCCTTGCCGATAACCACACCAAAGGAGATGCCCATTGCCACCTGCCACAACGGGATGGTGGGGGGCAGGGTCAAAGGAAACAGCATGCCGGTGACCAGAAATCCTTCCGATATGGGGTGGCGCCGGATGGCGGCAAACAGGATTTCCCAGAAAAACCCCACCCCATAGGACACGATGATGATGGGCAGTACCACCCACGCCCCGGACAGAAAAGCGGTCCAGACATCCAGGGTTTCTCCTCTGGCCAGACCGGATTGGTATCCGGTGTTGTACATGCCGAAAAAGAGCACCGGCATCAGGGAGAGAAGAACCACGCTCATATAGCGCTTCAGGTCCAGGTGATCCCGGATGAACGGCCCCAGTTTGTTTTTGGGAGACGGCAGGAAGAAAAAGGTTTTGGTGGCATCAAACAAAGGCCCCAGTTTGGCAAACTTTCC
>JAIVHE010000068.1:4816-5767 GCA_020201255.1 Desulfobacteraceae bacterium | reverse complement strand
TAAAATAACCCGGAAGCCTGTGATTCCAAACCAGATGAATGCACCGAAATAGGCCAGAAACCACCAGTCTTTGGTAAGAAAAAAACAGACAAATGCCGGAACAAACCCGATGGCGATTTTCAGACAGTTTTTGCCTTTGGTGTTGAGATTTTTCCATGATGTTTCTATCCCGGTTTTTTTCTTTTTGGACAAATCGAGTCCGAGACCGTTTCTGTTCTGCTTTTGCATCCCGCCCAGGGTGACGATATTGCCTTTTTTTTTCATGTCCAGAACAAAAGATTCAAACACCCATTCTTTTTTTTTCACAAACCTGATCTGATCCAGGCCGGGCAGCCATTGTAAAACAGCCAGGATCCACTGGAAAACCGGATTCATATGTGCTGTTGACAAGGCGGTCATCCGCTGGTTCACGTGGATGTTGGCCGGCAGAATCAGACGGTCATTTTGTTGGGTGCGGATATTTTTTTTGGTTCGAAACGGCAGGGTGGTCACAATACCGAATCCCATGCCGTACGCCTGGTGGGCTTTGCCTGTGGAATCACTGCCGATCCGTGATTTAAGGGGGTATGCCGCATACATGGTTTTCAGGGCATTGATGTCATACAGAATGTTGAACAGTTTTTTCAGCCGGTCTGATCTGTCCGGGTAATCTGTTTTTTCCACGCATGAAATGATCTGGCGGACAATGCGTTTTACTTTTAACAGACTGCCGCCGTTAATGGCTTTTTGCAGCTCATTTACAAAAAAAACCGGTTCGGTTTTTCCCGAAGAAAACGCCTTTAAATTGATGATCTCAAGCCGGGTGATCAACCCGTTTGCGTCATACAGAATTTCAAGAACATCTTCTGGCTGCATATTATCCAGTTTAAGGGTGAGACGGAAATCATGATGCAGCAATCCGATGTCCTGCAGAAATTGTGTATGGGTCAGTTTCAATCTGTCCGGGATTTC
>JAIVHE010000068.1:0-4770 GCA_020201255.1 Desulfobacteraceae bacterium | reverse complement strand
GGTGCCATTGTAATATCCAGATTGCGGCACATGTCATCCAGGTGCTTCTGGTTGAACGTTTCCAAAAGATCCAGCACATGTCTTTTCTGGAATTGTAACACCGCTTTTCCCTGTTCCATGAATTCCACCACACGGGGCTCAGCCAGGAAACACAAAAACGCCTCAGCATCGGGAAGACCCCGTGCCACCCAGATAAAAGAAATATAGCGTTCCCGGTATCGTGCCTTGAATTCAATGCCGATGCGCAGATCTATTTCCATGATCCCGGCTGCCTCCATGAGTTCGATGGCAAACCTGGGTTCAATGTAATGATAATATATTACCCGCAGTCTGCGGATGCCTTTTATCCATGCATCCATGATAAGATGGGTGGGTGATTTTCTGCCCGAAGTGTTGGCATCATGCACATGGTCATCAAAGGTAATCTGGTTCCATTCTTCAGGCATTTCCAGAAGATGGTAGTGTGACAGCAGTTTTCTGATCTCTTTGGGTTTGCCGAAAGCGGCCAGCCGGAAGCTGTGGGCCAGCTGCAGCTGAAGCGCATCATTGCCTTTGGCCCGTACCAGCTCTTTCATGATCTGGAGAAGTACCCGGGCGGTATTTTTGGGCATGGGACCGTCGGCTGTATCCAGAACCTCGCCTTTCAAGGCTTTGAGCGCTGCCAGACGGTTTTCAATGACACCCCTTTCCATGGACTCCAGCAGGCTGACAATGGCATAGGCTGTGTGAAGTCCCTTGGATTCGGCCATTTCCTTGATGCCCAGGGGATGAAAAAATGGGTAGTACAGCTTTCGGATATACCCCGGCCGGGCATCTGCATCATACACAGAATTGACAATCCTGATCAGGTCATGGTCCCGCGGGTCGAAAAATATGGATGCTAATTTGCTCAAAAACATCTCCGGCTATCTGAAAATTATGATGGTTCCTCTATATCCAAAATATCATATCCTGACACCGGGATCTATGCAATAGCCATGTCATCACATTCTATGATCAATCCATACTCTCCGGCTCCGGGAACACATCTGCCATGACCTTTCCCGGTGTCCCGCCATGGCAAAGAGATTCGCTGGAAATATACAATCTGACATGCCCGACAATTCCGCTCGCTTTATCTTCTTGACAAAAAGCGGGGTTTTGGCTTAAATTTTATATAAAAATTTCAACGGGTAAAGAGAAGTGGGTTCAGGGAACTATGGATAAACTAGGTGAATTGAAAAATCAATTGTATAATTTTATGAGAAACCTCTCACATGAGAAACCTTCCGATGAAAAGTTGGACAGCATGTTCAAAATCATGGGGCAGATGGAAGATGTGCTTTACGAGATTAAAAAACCCACGTTATGCGAGCTCAGAAAGGCCAATATGAAAATGATCCACCGCCTGAGAGCCCAACCCGACAAAAAAGCGGGATGATACGGACGGTATCCTTTCCGATATTAGTTCATCCAAATTTATAGAAAAGGCGTTTCTGCCTGACCTGGCGAGCTTCACATTGACATTGCGCCCGGGCTGTCCGTATCTTACCTTCCTGTTTGAGATTCAAAAGGATGGGAACACGGGTATCCAGGTCATTGTTTTCCACCGATTGAATGGCCGTCCGGATATGTTCCAGGGGCACAGAAACGGCTTTGGCCAGCAGGTATGCCACAATGCAGGCAATGACAATTAAATCCAGGGAAATGAACAGGAGTTCCCAGAACAGGGAGTTCATGATCCGAGTGCGGGTGACGGCATCGGCCATGTGGATCTGCTGGATGGCCGATGAGATGGTCGTGCCAAGCACGGGCAGCGGTATAAAAGCAATGCCCAGCATCCCCAGCAGAAATCGTTTCTGACAAAGCATGGTTTAAAAAATATCGGTTTATGATCTTTTTAATATTCAAAAACAATGGTTCCCAAGACGGCAAATTTGTTTTGCCCATCTTTCCGGACGATCACCATTTCTCCTGAACCGGGAAAAATATCCGTAAAAGCGGTTATGTTGACCTGATGGGTAACAAGGATGAAGGGATCTCTGATTTCTTTATCGTTGATCCAAATTTTTAGCGCCGCAGTTTGTTCTTCCCTTTTTTCGAAGTGTCGAAAGAAAGAGTTTAGAATTTCGAGTTCCTGAACAGGTCCAAGATGCAGTAAGGTGGCAGTTTCAAGACATCTGCACCACTGGCTTGAGTAAACCTGGACTCTATGAATGCCCTTGGCACGAAGAAGCCTGCCAATATTCCTGGCTTGATTGCGACCTCTTTCCGAGAGATTTCTTTGGGTGGCACAGTCCCTGAGATTAAAATCCGGTGGGTCTCCCGTTCCTGGTGCCAATGCATGACGAATCAAAGCAAAATGGTTCTCTTTTTTCAGCTCCTGCCAGAGGTCCTGCTCGATTGCCCTTCCATGTCGGATCATAGAACCAGACAGGCAGAGGCAAAAGACAAAACACAGTAGAAATAATTGAATTGGCAACTTTTTGTAAATCTTCATTGATTTCAACCATCTTCATTATTCTCAGGATTGTTTGCTTTTAGGATAGCATCCTCTTCCTCTTTTAATGTTTCCAAAACATGTTTACTGAAATCATCTGGATTATCAGACTCAGTATCAACATACATCGCGAACGCTTCCGGATATAATGATTTCAAATTAATATTTTTTTTGGAGTTTTTGAAATTTACACGAATCATATTATCAGGATATGTTTTTCTTTCGGTCATGAGGTATCCTCCTTGCTTTCAAAAAAATGGACTGCTCTATAATATAGCTATCATTGAAAGGATGTACACTATTTTGTGAGAAACACCATCATTGAAAAAGGTCGAATAAGTTTGAAGGACAGCTTCTTGTTATCATTAAAGCCTTATTACTTCCATCAACATGTCTTTCAACGCAGCCTCTGTTTTTCATAGTCAACGTTTTTTTTCTGCTGACACCGGCAAATAAACCCGAAAAACACTGCCTCGTCCTGCTTCACTGTCCACGGTGATGCAGCCGCCATGGGTTTTCAAAATTCCAATGATTACGGACAATCCCATTCCACGCCCAGTGAATTTTGTGGAAAAAAAAGGGTCAAAAATTTTTACAATATCTTCTTTGGACATCCCGCAGCCTGTGTCTGATATTTCCAGGCAGGCATAGGGAATATCCTGCGGCTGCCAATCCAACGGAAAACGATTTGATGGGGGAATGTCTTTATGGGAAACAGTGTTGATGCAAAGGTCAATGCTGCCTTGATTGTCGGAAATAGATTCCTGGGCATTTGTGAACAAATTTGTCAAAACTTGCTGGATTTGACCGGCATCAGCAAGGATAAACGGTCCGGGATCAGGAAATTCAACATTTACGGTCATGTTTTTTGGCGCGGCCGACTGTAGAAGGGACAGGCTTTTGCGGCAGACATCGGACAGGTTGACGGATGTGTGTGTGCCTGATATCGGGCCAAGATAATTCAGTATCTGTCGGCTGACATCTGTGGCTTTTTGGGCCGCCTTCATAGCTTGAAGCAGACTTTTTCGATTTTTGGTATCACCCGGTAGATCATCTAAAACCATTTCCAGGTTGCCCATGACCACAGAGAGCTGGTTATTGAAATGATGGGCAACAGCTCCGGACATCCTGCCCAGGCTTTCAGACTTCTGCAGGTAGAGGATCTTTGCCTCAGCCTGTTTGCGTGCCGTAAAATCTCTTGATGAGAAAAGGATTTCCTTTGGATTACCGGCATCATCAAGAATGAATTTCCCGACAGTCTCAAACCAGAGATAGCCTCCATCTGCCCGGCGATACCTGTATTCGACCTTTTGGCCATCTTCCCTGTTGGCCAGGAACTCGGCAAAAGCGGTTGCCGTCTCCTGGTAATCATCCGGGTGGACAAATTCCATAACGTTCCTGCCGACAAGTAAATCCGGATCGTATCCCAGGATACTGTGGGAAGGGCCAATGAATTTATAGTTGCCTTCCATGTCGGTCACGGCAACAAGGTCAGAGGTAGTGTCAATAATGTTATTCAAAAATCTGGTTTTCTCACGCAGCGCATCTTTCGCTTCCTGAAGCTGATATATAATTTCCTGCTGCTTTTTTGTTTTTTCATCAACCATCCTTTTTAATACCTTATTGCGCTCTTCCAGTTCTTTTAGTGGATAGGACTCGCCCTCATCATGAACCTCCGTCGGAAAGGAAATATGCATACCGGTGATTTTAATGATACCCGCTTCTTCATGCATCAACAGCAACAGTCGTAGATTGTTTAGCTTTATTTCCTGATCCGCAATGGTTGTTTTTAAATCCAATTCGGTTGTAGAAATGGCATTGGATTGATCCATCAGTTTGATTTCATGGCGATGAATATTATGGCGCAGTTCATTGGGGGCTGATTGAATATCTCTTTGAAATATTTCCATGCCCCTGGCTTTACTGTAGAAGTTTTCATCCATTCCTGTCCCGAAGCCGCTGAAGTTTTCTGATACCATTTCATCAAGCTTCTTTAGGTTTCGTCCCTTCATATAAACGTCCAAGTATTGCTCGAAGACCGCTTCGAACCGGGCCAGTTGAACCTTTGAACTATCATCCATACAATTTTTGCCTCCCACATGGCAGATTTTATTGTTGATCTTGATCCGGGGCTGTATCCAAAACATCCCGCACCTTTTTTGCCAGATCTTCCATTGAAAAGGGTTTCTGAATAAATGCCACGCCTTCATCCAGCACGCCCTGATGGGCAATGACATTGGCTGTGTATCCCGACATGAACAAAATGTTGATATCCGGATACAGGGCGGACA
>JAIVHE010000067.1 GCA_020201255.1 Desulfobacteraceae bacterium | reverse complement strand
TGCCCTAGATGTGTTTTCAACGGAACCGCCTGGAGATCATCCGCTTTTTACCCTGGATCAGGTCATTGCCACCCCCCATCTGGGGGCCTCCACCAAAGAAGCCCAGACCAACGTGGCAGTGGCGGCCGCCAACCAGATTATTGCCTACCTGCTTTTTGATACCGTGATCAATGCCGTGAATGTGCCGTCTGTCACAGGAGAGGTACTGCGCCAGCTCAAACCGTTTTTATACCTGGCTGAAAAAATGGGCAAAATGCAGGCCCAGCTCATCACAGGCGGTATTCGGGAAGTACATATCGAATACATCGGCAAATTTCCGGACCTGGATATAAAATCGGTCACCATTGCCGGCATTAAGGGACTGCTCAATGAATTTATTCCCTATGAAGTCAATTCCGTGAACGCCATCTCCCTGGCCAATGAAAAAGGCATCAAGATTTCAGAGAGCACTGCCCAGGATTCGGGCAATTTTTTGAATCTGATCCGCATGACCGTAGTGACCGACACCCGCAGTGATGTGGTGGCAGGTACCATATTCGGCAAAGATACCCCAAGGATCGTTCGCATCAACAAGTTCCGGTTGGAGGTGATTCCCGAAGGCCATCTGGGACTGATCCACAATGTGGACAAACCCGGTTCCATCGGCTCCATCGGCAACACCCTGGGCAGGCACAACATCAACATTTCCCGCATGATGGTGGGCAGAGAAGAAGACGGCCAGCGCAACATCATCTTTTTGAAAACCGACATCCCTGTGCCGCCCGAGGTGATAACGGAAATAGAAAGCCTTGACCTGGTTGTGAGCATGACAACATTTGAATTGTAAGTATGCGCGATCCAAAAAGAAAGATTCCCTATAACTACACCTCTGCCAATGATGACCAGATTATCCGGCACCTTTTTGGATCAGGCATACAAGATGCCATTGCACATCTTGACAGCCAGAAGAATACCGGCAGATCCTCCAGGCTTTTGCACCGGTTCATGGGGGATCTGTTCATCATCCAGCGCAATCCCTTTTTATTCCAGGAACTGCTGGAACATCCTGTGCAGCGCAGGCACCTGTTTTCAGAATGTGAAAATGATCTTGACATCATTGAAAAGGCAGCCCGTCACCCTGCGGTTTTCCAGGTGCTGTCCGCCTGCCGGAATGCACTCAAGGCTCTAAGCCGCCAGATCCTTACCCATTTTACCGTCCGGCAGAAAATTCTGGGCAGTCTGGCTCCTGTTATCGGAAGGGACAATATCTATTTTGATCCTTTCACCATTATGGCCCATGCCACTGATGCCACAGACTGGCGCAGGTTTCTGCCCATTGCGGTGCTCAGACCAGACAAAGAAACCCAGGTGCCGCAGCTGGTGACCAGAATCCGGGACCTGGGTCTGCATATTATTCCCAGAGGAGCCGGTACCGGTCTGACCGGGGGGGCTACCCCGCTGACTGCCCATTGTGTCATGGTCAACACGGAAAAACTGAACCGTATATCAGATATTGCACCTGTCAAAACTCCGGGGCCGCAAACCCATTTTTCCATTCACCTGGAGGCCGGAGTCATTACCCAGGATGCCAAGGATGCAGCCGCAAAAAACAAGCTGATATTTGCCACTGATCCCACCTCTGCCTGGGCCTGCACCATCGGCGGCAATCTGTCGGAAAATGCCGGCGGCAAAACCGCTGTTCTTTTCGGCACAGCCCTGGACAATGTGTTGTCCTACAATATTGTCATGGCTGACGGACATCTGTATACCGTGACGCGCAAACACCATCCCGGCAGAAAAATTCTTTCTACGGACCGCGTCACTTTCGAGGTCACAGATGACCAGGGGCAAAAGGTGCAAACCATTGCACTGGCCGGTGAACAGATCCGTAAAAAAAATCTGGGCAAAGATGTCACCAACAAAACCCTTAACGGTCTTCCCGGTATCCAGAAAGAGGGGTGCGACGGGATCATCACTTCTGCCCGGTTTATCCTGTATCCTGCATTTGCCCATAAAAAAACCAGCTGTATAGAGTTTTTCGGCAATGACATGACCGAGGCGGGACAGGTCATTGCCGCTATATCCAGGACATTTTCCGGCAAAGATCCGGCCATAATGGCACTGGAACATTTTGACGAGGAATATATCAAAGCCATCCGGTATAAAACCAAGCAGGCCATGGGTACCAGGCTCAAGGCTGTTTTGCTTGTGGACATGGTATCCAATGACAACGATACCCTGGACCAGGGCCTGAAAACCCTTGAGAACATTCTGGCACCCTATGAGAAAACCGGCCTGTCCATTGCAGAAGATGACAAAGAAGCGAAGCGGTTCTGGGAAGACCGCAAACGCCTGGGTGCCATTGCCGCCCATACCAATGCCTTTAAACTCAATGAAGATATTGTCCTGCCAATGGATTCTCTGGCCGCGTTTGTCCGTTTTGTGGACCAGACAAACATGGAAGAAAAAGCGTTTAACCAGGCAAAGATCATCCAGGATATTGTAGATTATTTAGATGGGGCTATTCCCCTGGCCGATCCCCAGTGGCTGGTGAAAAAAGTTGCCCATGCCAAAGACCTGGCCTGGGCAACGAAAAAAAAACTGGTCATCGCTTCCAGGGATGCCCTGGAAGCCGGTATCTATGCCAAAAATTATTATGATCAGGTCTTCCAGAGCCTGCGGGGCTATACCCTGGTTCTGGAAAATCTGGAAAAAATTTACCAGAGCGCCCAATCCCGTCTCATTGTCATTGCCACCCATATGCATGCAGGAGACGGCAATGTCCATGTGAATATCCCGGTTTTTTCCAATGACCGGGAAATGATGCAGCGGGCTGCCATGACAGCGGACAAGGTCATGGAAAAAGCAAAAATTCTCAAAGGGGTGGTATCAGGGGAGCACGGTATCGGGGTGACAAAATTCAAACACCTGGATCCTTCTGCCATTAAGGCTTTTGAACAATACCGGGACCGTATGGATCCGGACAGGATCATGAACCCCAATAAATTATCTGAACCGGATATTATCAACAAGATATTTACCCCGTCCTTCAACCTGCTGGAGCTGGAAGCCCGGATACTCAAACACGGGGATTTGTCCCATCTGGCCCTCAATATTGCCAATTGCGTGCGCTGCGGCAAGTGCAAGCCAGTGTGCCCGATGTTCTTCCCCGATAAGAACATGTTTTTTCATCCTAGAAACAAGAACCTTGCCCTGGGATCACTTATTGAAGCCATGCTGTATATTACCCAGCGCACCCAGTCCACAGGATTCAAAATTTTGAAAAATCTGGAACAGATTGCAGACCATTGCACCATCTGCCACCGGTGTTTTGTCAAATGCCCGGTGAATATTGATACCGGCAATATTTCCATTGAAGAGCGCAACATCCTCAAAACCATGCGGTTTTCCCACACCCCTTTGTCCACCCGTATGACCCTGGCATATCTGTCTGAAAAGCGGCCATTGGCCAACCGCCTTGTCCGGCCGGTTCTTCTGGGGACAGGTGCATTTTTGCAGCGCAATACAGCACGTCTTTTGTCCCCGCTGGCCAGGACAGATGCCTTTGCCCGGACCCGGGGTATGCAGCTGCTGCGTACCAAAATTGCCCGGCCTGATGCCGGCACCCTGCGGGCAGTGCTGCCTGTGACCGGAAAAAACCAGGCACTGGTGCTGGAACCTTTGGCATCACCGGTTTCCACGGTATTTTATTTTCCCGGCTGCGGCAGTGAACGTCTTTTTTCCCGCATTTCCATGGCTGCCATCCATCTTTTGCTGGGGCAGAACCACAGAATCATTCTGCCCCCGCCTTTTTTGTGCTGCGGATATCCTTTCAAGGTCAATGCCCAAACCCGTCAATACCAGCAGATATTTTTAAAAAATATCATTGTGTTCACCCAGATCCGGGATATGTTTCATGATCTGGATTTTGATGCCTGTCTTGTATCCTGCGGTACATGCATGGAATCTTTGGTGCAGTTGGATGTACAACAGATCTTTGACTGTGCTGTGACAGATATTTCAGAATATGTGCTGCAGCACTGGAACATATCTGCGGCATCACACCAGTCGTATTTATACCATGCCCCCTGTCATGATTCTTTGAAAGATGCAGCCCCCGGTTTGCTTGAAAAACAAGGCATTCAGGTAACACCCGTTCCCTTTTGCTGTTCTGAAGCCGGCACCATGGCCCTTTCCAGACCGGATATCAGCCATTCCATGCTGATACGCAAACAAACAGCCCTGACACCTGTACAAAAAGGAGAAAAAAAGACAATATTGACCAACTGTCCTTCCTGTCTCCAGGGTCTGGGCCGTCAGCCGCATCTGATACCGGTCCATCTGGCAGAGGAACTGGCAATGCTTATGGGAAAAACACAGGGGCAGTCCACGCTGAAAGAAAAAACAGCCTCCTGTGAAATCGTGACCTTTTGACCATGAATCTGATACTGCTTACCCCCGGGCACTGCCCCGGCCAAAGATGCTCAAACGTATCATCCAAAATGTTACTTCCCTCGGGGTCAAGGATATCTATCTGGTCAATTCCTGGCGGGTGGAAAAAAGTTTCTGGCAAAGTCCGGTGCTGGCGGATGAAACACTTTTCGGGTATAAAATGCTGGGGCTGGAACAGGCAAAGGATACTGCAATGCCCCGGATTCATAAAAAACGGTTTTTTGCCCGGTTTGTAAAAAATGAACTGCCGGATATTGCCAAAAATTCCCGTTCCATTCTTGCTCACCCCAAAACAGAACATCTGTGTCCTGCGGGGGTGGATCGGCCGGTTACCTTGGCAGTGGGACCGGAAGGCGGATGGATCGATCTGGAAGCAAAAACCTTTGAAGACACGGGATTTGTTTCATACCATATGGGTGCGCGGATATTGACGGTGGAAACCGCCATCACCTGTTTCATATCGCGCTTGTGCACATAACGTATACAAACCAAACAAAGCAATGGATGAAAATGGACCAAAAAACAAAAAAGGAACGGCAGCAAGCGTTTGACAGCCTGCCCCAGGGCATCAGAGAAAAATTGACCCCGGAAGAAAAAGAGTTGTTTTTAACAGCGGAAGTCTGGCCGGAGACATTGTTTGAAAAACTGGATGAATTTCTTATCAAAGAACAGAAATGAAAACAGTTGGTTGGCTTCTGGCTGACAAAATTCATTTTGTGATTGTTGCCAACACCATTATTTTTGAACGTCTGTTTTTTTCTGCTCTAAGATCTGCCAGCGGGTATAGAGTTCCTGTACTTGTTTTTCAGCCAGTTCCAGTTGTTCACAGGCGTAGGTCATCTTCTTTACCTGTGTTGCAAATTCAGGGTTTTGAATTTTGGCATGTAATGCTTCCACAAGTGCCTCCGCCGCCAGAATTTTTTCTTCCATATGTTCCAGTTCATACTTGTCTTTAAAAGAAAAAACAGGTTTGGTGGGTGAAGTTTTTTGTACCGCAGGTTTGGGATCTGTTCCGGGAGAGTGTTTTTTTGGGGTCTGTTTTTTGGGCTGTTTTTCAAGGGTCCTGGCCTGGAGGATCTGGTTGAAGTCTTTGTAAAATGCTGCATCCGAACCAGGATCCAGAAACAGGATCCTGTGGCAGACCCGGTCCATGAGATACCGGTCATGGGACACAATCACAATGGCACCGGCAAACTCTTTGATACTTTGCTCCAGTACTTCCAGAGACAATATATCCAGGTCATTGGTGGGCTCGTCCAGCAACAGGACATCAGCAGGCTGCAGCATCAGGTTGGCCAGAATAAT
>JAIVHE010000066.1 GCA_020201255.1 Desulfobacteraceae bacterium | reverse complement strand
TATTCACGGTGACGATTCTGGAAACCATTTTTCACGATATCAAAAAATTAAGAGAGTTGAACACAAAATGAACCCGACACTTATCGGCATCATCGGTATCCTCATCATGCTTGTTTTGTTTCTAACACGGATGCCCGTGGCCTTTGTCATGGCCACTGTGGGATTTGTGGGATTCTCCGTTGTGATCAGCACGGATGCAGGTCTGGTCCTTTTGTCGAGAAACATTTATGAAACCTTTAATTCATACGATCTGACCACCATTCCGTTGTTTATTCTCATGGGCCAGCTGGGGTTCAATTCCGGTATCAGCAAACGGCTGTATGATGCAGGATACAAATTTTTAGGCGGCATCCGGGGCGGCCTTGCAATGGCTACGGTTTCCGCCTGTACCGCATTTGGCGCTGTCTGCGGTTCCAGCCCGGCCACCGCCGCCACCATGGCAACCGTAGGGCTGCCGGAAATGAAGCGGTATAACTATAATGATGAGCTGGCCACAGGATCAGTCGCATCCGGCGGCGGTATCGGCATGATCATGCCCCCGTCCGTTGTGCTCATCATCTACGGCATTCTTACCGAACAGTCCATCGGCGCCCTGTTTGTGGCCGGTATCTTCCCGGCCCTGCTGGTAACCCTGCTGTTCATTCTCTGCATTTACATCCGCTGCAGCATCTCACCGGAACAGGGTCCAAGAGGAGAGTCCTTTTCCTGGGCTGAAAAATTCAAAGCCCTGCTGGGCCTGACAGAAACACTGATTGTCTTTACCCTGGTCATCGGCGGCATATTCATCGGGTTGTTCACCCCCACGGAAGCGGCAGCCATCGGTGCATTCGGTGTGCTGCTCATAGCGGTTATCCGGCGGCAGATCTCCTGGGAAGGCTTTGTCAAATCCCTTATGGAAACCCTGCGGACATCCTGCATGGTACTTGTGCTCATTGCCGGGGCGGTTATTTTCGGCAAATTTCTGGCTGTCACCCGAATTCCCTTTGAGATCGCCGGCTGGGTTTCAGCCCTGCCGATATCACCGGTAATGGTTCTGGGCGTGATCCTTCTCATCTATTTTTTCGGCGGTTGTTTCATGGATGCCCTGGCATTTGTTACCCTGACCGTGCCGATTTTCTTTCCCGTGGTCATGGAACTGGGATATGATCCCATCTGGTTCGGTATTATCATCGTCATGGTGACGGAAATGGGGGTTATCACCCCGCCGGTGGGCATCAATGTGTATGTGGTCTATGGAGTGGCAAAAAATGTGCTGGACCAGGAAGTCCCCCTGGAAAAAATATTCAGGGGAATTTTCCCCTTTCTCATTGCCGTGATTGTGGGGGTGTTTATTCTCATTCTCTTTCCCAACATCATCCTGTATTTACCCAATCTCATGTATTAGCACTGCAACCGCTTACCGGTCATCAGCAGCATCGACCGATATGCGGGCCGGCATAGGCCATACCCTGCCTTTACAAGGGACCATATGGCGCCTGCCAGTCTGCACATACTGATTTCAGCCGGGCAGAACACCCGGGAACCGATATGTTATAGCAGCAGGCATTTATATGAAAGCCGTAAGACGTCAGCTAACTGCTAACAACTTTCATTTTTTGTTGTACCCGCCAGGGCATGGTTTTTTATTTCGATGCTGCCGGGTATTTTTCAATGAACATTTTTTCTGAACTGGCAGTGCCGATGAGCACCAGCTGATCTTTTTTTTCAAGCACAATGGCCGGGTCCGGGTTGATGATCAATTTTTCGTCTCTTTTAATGGCCACAACACTGCATCCGGTTGTCTCCCGGATCTGGATATCAATCAGAGATTTGTTTTCCAGCTTGGGGTTCAGGGCCATCCTGAATACATTAAGGCCTTCGGAAAGCATGAGCATTTTCTGGGGTTGAATCAGGTTCATGATAGTGGTGGTGAGCAATGAACTGAAGGACATCACCAGATTGGCGCCGGCCCGGTGCATGGTGTTGATGTTTCTGTCCAGGCTTGCCCGGCTGATGATCTGTACATCAGGCCGCAGGCGGCGGCAATAGATGGTCAGATAGATGTTCAGGTTGTCATCATGGGTGGTAATAATGATGGAAGGGGTTTTTTCCAGGCCTGCTTCCATCAGGGTGTTGCGGTCAGCGGCACTCCCATGGATGAAGTTGGGATGCTTATCCGCAATGCCGGGTTTTTTTTCCACCACGCAATAATCGATCCCCCGGATATGCAGTGCTTCTGCCACGGCCTGCCCCACACGACCGCCTCCCAGCACCACCACCGGACCACTTGTGTCTGTCTGCGTTTTATCTTCAACAGCAACGGCTGCATCAAATTGTTCCAGTTGTTCTTTGGTTCCGGCCAGAACCAGGACAGTGGATTCTCCAATCCTGGTTGCGGCAGTGGGTATGTGAAATTTTCCCTGCTCCCAGACCCCTACTGCCGTAACACCGCAGATTTCGCGCAACCGGCTTTCGGCCATTGTTTTTCCCTGAAGCCATGTCCGCATGGCCGGTGCTTCTGCAATCAGCAGTTCATCAAACTGCCCGATGATATTGGCCTGCATGTTGATTCCCAGTACCCTGCGGGACAGGGCGCTGCCCAGCATTTTGGTAAACTGAAAAACATGGGTGCTGCCGGCCAGCTTTAAAATATCCAGAGAGTCTTCCAGGTCGGCATTGGTCACCGTTCTGACCTTGTCATTGGTTTCCCGGATGGTATAAATAATATTGGTACTGGCAATATCATCATTCAAAACCACCACCAGGGCTGCTTGTGCAATGCGCAGTCGTCGGTAGGTCTCCGGATCATCCCGTTCACCCACCACCACATGATAGCCCTTGTCATATAAATCCAGGGCATCCTGCAGCTCTGCTGTGAGAATAACATAGGCAAATCCGTATTGATTGAGTTTTTCAATCAGCATGACAGCCACCGCATCAAAATGGGTGAGAATTACATGCCCTGACATGGTGTCAGGAACAGATCTTGGTGCCCGGGCCTTGTTCTGCTCTTCCAGCCAAGGGGCATAAAAAAACTGAATAAAGGTAAACGGCAGCATTACCAGCAGAAAAACAATGCCGCTGAACAATACCACCACGGAAAAAAGACGGCCGATATCACTGTGAAAGGTAATATCACCAAATCCCAGGGTGGACATGGTGGTCAGGGTCCAGTAAAAACCGGTTACCCAGGAATATTGCCGGCCCTCATACACCATCAGTACATGAAACAATACCGAGAACAAGGCAAACAAAAAGGCCAGTATCAATGCGAATTTGATCAGAATCCAGCCATTGCTTTTTTTGCTGCCCATTTGAAAAATAATGGTCAGCTGGGTTGCCATGGTTTTGAGCATACCTATTTATCCTTGAAGTGATTTTTTGCCACCGGTTCAGGCCCTATATGGATTGTTTCCCATATCAAATCCAACCTGTGCGGTCAATGGGTCAGGGATAATCACAGGGGGGGGCTTGGTCTATATGTCCGGAGTCACATCTACATGCGATTGCTCCGGGGACAGTCATCAGAATTAAAAAAGGGATCAGAAAAAATATCCTGACCCCCTGGCTTTTTTTGGTAGGCACGAGCGGACTTGAACCGCTGACTTCTACCGTGTCGAGGTAGCACTCTACCAACTGAGTTACGCGCCTATACTTTGGTCTGGTTCTTTACCACAACCCCGGGTGTTTGTCAAGAAAAACCGGCCCATCTGCGGCGGATATCCAAAAGAGGCGTTATTCTTATTCTGTTTCAATACTTTCCTGCATGACAGCATCATCATCACCTGTCATCACATTTTGGCTGTCATCAATAAACCGGATATGTACAAACCGATCTGTTATCTCGCCGATTTCAATGCCGAATCCATCAAAAGTCTTGAGCATGAGACTATCGGCAAAATGGGAAGGAGTCCCCTTGTAAACCACCTCCATGACCGCCCTGTCAGATCCGATTTCCTTTGGCTGTAGGTTTTCAATTTCCGGTATCTGGGCAAGCCTTTTTTTCAAAGCGATAAACCTGGGAAGAAATCCATTGCCCTCAATCTGGATATCAAAATGATTTTCTGTTCTCAACTGCTGGGTCCAGAACCGGTCCAGCTTTTCTGCCAGATCTGTTCCAGCCAGGTCAGCAGCTTTGATAATAGCCTGGATACTGCCATCCTGGTCCAGATTTTTGGCTGATGCCTGGTTTTCACTGACCACCACTTGCCGGCCGGAATCCAGGTCAAACGCGGTCAGTGTGATATCAGCATCAAAAATTTTTTCATCTCCCATGCGGTTTTTGGATTCTTTTGCGCCGACCCGTCCCAGTACAACCATATCGGCATGTAATTTTTGCGCCAGATCCATGGCAGCGGCCGTATCATAAATCGAATGAAACCGAACATCATAAAATCCGGGATCCGGCCGTTCCGGCCCCATGCCGGCAATTGTAAACCGGCCGTCTTTCATGATCTCTATGATCTTTTTTTCTGCGTGGGAAACATAGGGTTCCGGATTATTTCCCCACCAGTATTTGGGCAGCAGGTCATCGGGGGTTTTCTCTGCAATAAGAAACAAAATAGCGGGTTTGTCTGTGCCGATATTGAGGATTCCGGCATCCGTCAGGGTCTGTTCCAACACTCCCAGATTAATTCGGGACTCCACCCCCACAAGGTATCTGTCTTTGTGATCAATTGCCCCCAGAACCCGGTAGGTAACCACATAATCTTCGGCAGCGGGCAGCACCTGGTCGTACAAAAATCCCAGATGCGACGCAAAAACCTGGGAAGAAACTGTTTGGGCAAAAGCGTTCACAACTGCCA
>JAIVHE010000365.1:1311-6124 GCA_020201255.1 Desulfobacteraceae bacterium | reverse complement strand
AAAATATCCCTGGGCGTATTTGTCGGTGTTGTCTCCGATGATCTTGATGGCGGACTGGTTGGCACCCACGGTCCCGTCAGATCCCAGGCCCCAGAATTTGGCGGAAATGGTACCTTCCGGTGCGGGATCAAACCCTTTTTCCACTTCCAGGGAGGTATGGGTGACATCGTCCACAATGCCCACGGTAAAATGGTTTTTGGGAGAAATAGATGCCATATTATCGTACACTGCCTTGATCATGGAGGGATTGAATTCCTTGGAAGACAACCCATACCGGCCGGAAACGATTTTCGGACCTTCGCCATATTCCATGAATGCGGTACACACATCCGTATACAAAGGCTCCCCTATGGCTCCCGGCTCCTTGGTTCTGTCCAGAACCGTTATGGTTTCCACAGTGGCGGGAATGGATTGCAAAAACTCCTGGGTATCAAAGGGCCGGTACAGCCGGACCTTTACCAGGCCCAGGCGCTGCCCCTGGGCATTGAGGCAGGCAATGGATTCTTCTATGGCTTCACAGGCAGACCCCATAGCCACAATAATATGATCCGCCAAGGGATCACCCACATAATCAAAGGGATTGTAATGGCGGCCGGTCAGGTCCCCCACCTTTTTCATATAGGATTTTACAATAGCAGGCACCTTCAGATAATATGGATTGCAGGCTTCTCTTCCCTGAAAATAGATGTCCGGATTCTGGGCCGTACCCCGTGTATCCGGGTGCTCGGGATTCACAGCCCGGGCTTTGAAGGCTTTGCAGGCCTCAACATTAAACAAAGATGCCATATCCTCGTAATCGATCATTTCAATTTTCTGGATTTCATGGGAGGTACGGAACCCGTCATAAAAATGCAGAAACGGGACCCGGGCTTCCACCGTGGCCAGATGGGCCACCAGGGCCAGGTCCTGGGCTTCCTGGACCGATGAAGAGGCCAGCATGGCAAAACCGGTCTGCCGTGCTGCCATCACATCCTGGTGATCACCGAATATGGAAAGGGCATGGGCTGATACGGACCGGGCAGTGACATGAAACACACTGGGAAGCAGTTCCCCGGATATTTTGTACATATTGGGTATTTTGAGCAGCAGGCCCTGGGATGCGGTAAAGGTGGTGGTCAGGGCCCCGGCTGCAAGAGAGCCATGGACGGCCCCGGCTGCCCCGGCTTCTGACTGCATCTGTTTAATATCAAGAACCTGGCCGAAAATATTTTTGCGGCCCTTTGATGCCCAGGCATCTGCAATTTCTCCCAAAGGGCTGGAGGGGGTAATGGGATATATGGCTGCCACTTCACTCATGGCATATGCCACATGGGTTGCAGCGGTATTCCCGTCAATTGTCTGCATGCTTTTTTTCATGTTTTCACCTCTTGTGGTTTTATGCGAACGTATAAAAATCCCAATATAACCTGTTAGTCATACAATAAATGATGTAAATTGTAAATGCCGTATCTATATATTGTCTATGCTTTGCCTGTAAAATATGGTATGGTGCTCAGGTTTATTGATAATAGTTTTTATAATAAAAAAAACACCTTACCAAAAATATAACCAAGGAGAATACATGGGATTTTTATCCGCCACCCTTTCCATGAGCCGATACCACATCCAGAACAGATTTGAAAATGAGCCCATGGAACAGGTGCGCAACGGCCTGATCAAGAATGCCATTCCAAAACTGGAAAGTGAATATGAAGAAATTTCCGCCGGATGGACCCCGTTTGAAAGCCCGTATCTGCCTGATTTTGAAAAATTTTCCTTTGTTTTCGGCACTTATTTTCTGTTTTCTCTGCGCATCGATAAAAAATCGATCCCTGCAAAACTGGTGCAAAAGCAGATGGCCATTGAAATTGAAAAGAAAAAAGAAAAATCCGGCAGAGATCTTGTTTCCAAAAACGAAATTTCTGAAATCAAGGAAATGGTTATGGATGTACTCATGCACAAAATGCCGTCCATTCCCAATGTGTATGATGTACTCTGGGATTATGAAGCTGCGGATCTTTTTTTGCTCACCACCCAGAAGGCAGCCAATGAATTTTTTGAAACCATTTTTGTAAAATCCTTTACCCTCAAACCCATCCGAATTTTTCCCTATACCCTGGTGGAAACAAAATCTGCTTTTTCAGATCCCCAAAAAGACCGGATTATGACACTCACCCCTTTACATCACTCGAGGTAAACCATGCTGGACATTGCAACTGCTTACAACAAATACGGCTTTTTGGGAAATGACTTTGTAACCTGGCTGTGGTTTCTCATTGAAACAGACCAAAATATCACCCGGATGATTGCATACAAAGACCCTGTTACCCTGGAAATAGGCAATTCTTTAGTGCTTGAAAACACGCTGGGTGATAAATCCAAAGAAAAGATCACCATCAAAGGGGACCGGGCAGGGCTTGAAGAAGGTACAACCGCTCTGAAAAAAGGGGCCAAGGTAACGGAAATAAATCTGGTATGTAAACTTGGTCAGGAAGAAGAATATACATTTACCATCAAAGGGGAAAGTTTCAACATCACCGGGTTAAAAACCCCTGCTGCGGGCAAGGACGGATCGGCCGATGAAATGGAAGGTATGGTCCTTGAAAAAGCGTTGTTATTGTTCCGGATCACACAGGTTATTGACACCCTTTTTTTGCAATATCTGGAACAGCGCATATCAAATGATTGGAAAGACAATGGTTTACAACAGATGCGCAAGTGGATACACAATGATTAAAACCGTGATCAAAACATGTTCAAAACCCGGCACTTTTGAACACCTGCTGACATACAGGTACAAAACCGTTGATCTGTGTGCCGGATACCAACATATTTTCAACACATATATCATAAAAATGTAATGTATATTCAAAACATTACAACGTTTTAAACATATCAACATCCCTTATTGTTATTATTATTTTTTTAAAATATATTTAATAAATAAATAACCAACATATTTATCAATTGATAATTAACCGGTTTTGATATAAATATCTTGGGGATATACAATCAAAAGACAAAAGAGAAGGAACCCGAATGAGATTTTCATTTGACAGAAAAGAAGTCCTGGAAATTCTTTCAAAAATTCAAGGTATCACCGGCAGAAAAACAAATCTGACCATCACATCGGACGTATTGATCAAGGCAATGGGAGACCAGATCATCATTACCGCCAATGACCTGGAAACCGTGTTTACAGGCACCTATGATGCAAACGTGGAAACCGAAGGAATTTTGTCCATTAATTCCAAAAAGTTTTTTGAAATCATCAGGGAATATCCGGACAATGAGATTCCTGTCAATGAAGTGGAAAATCGATGGGTGGAGATAGGCAAAGGGGACAGTCTTTTTCATATTGTGTCATCGGATTATGAAAATTTTCCGGAAACCCCTGTGATTGAAAATGTGGATTTCATTGAAATAAATGCCGGTGATTTGAGAAAAATGGTGGAGGCAGCGTCGGTTGTTAATGTTGTGGGGGATGAAAAACGCATCTATGTGCTCGGTGCTTTGATTGAAAAAATCACCAAAAATGATATCCCGTTTCTGCGCATGGTGTCCACTGATTCCCGCCGTCTAAATTGTTATGATGCCCCGTACAAAGGCGATCTTGTCCTGCCCGAAGAAGATGTGATTATCCCCAAAAAAGGGCTCACAGAATTGCACAAATTTATTGATCACAGTTCTGAATCCATTAAAGTGGGCATCAAAGACAACCATTTTATTTTCCAGCGGGTCAATGAATCCATTATGATCAAACTGTTGAACGGCGAGTACCCCGATTACAGACCTATCATAAACACGGATGTCATGACAGGCATAGAAGTGGACCGCACCATGTTTTTCACCCTCATGCGCAGAGTGTCCATTCTCACTTCCGATGATTACAAGAGTGTGATTCTCAATTTCAGGGAAAACGAACTTACCGTCACCATTACCAACCCGGAAATCGGGGAATCCAAAGAACGTATGATGATCGGGTATGATGGAGAAGAAATCCGCAGCGCCTTCAACCCCAGATATTTTATGGATGCATTACACCTGTTTGACCAGTCCACTGTGGTGATCCATATAAAAGAAGTAAAAACACCCTGCATCATCAAGGCTCTGGATGATGGCAACCTCATTTGTGCAATAATGGCAATGCATTTATCATGAAAGAAAACAACGTGACAAAAGAATACAACGCAGAAAGCATCAAAATTTTAGAAGGACTGGAAGCCGTCAGAAAAAGACCGTCCATGTATATTGGAAACGTGGACATGGAAGGACTTCACCACCTGGTGTATGAAGTGGTGGACAACAGCATCGATGAAGCCATGGCCGGTCATTGCGATACCATCAACGTCATTATTCATCCGGACATGAGTGTGAGCGTGGTGGACAATGGCCGGGGTATCCCTGTGGAAATGCATGAAACAGAACATATCCCTGCCTGTGAAGTGGTCATGACAAAACTGCATGCCGGCGGAAAATTTGACAAAGATTCCTATAAGGTGTCAGGTGGTCTGCATGGTGTGGGTATTTCCGTTGTAAATGCCCTTTCACAACATCTGGAAATGGAAGTCTATAAAAACGGTAAAATCTATTACCAGACCTATTCTCGGGGACTGAAACTGACCGATCTTGAGGTCAAAGGCGATACGGTGAAAAAAGGGACCAAAATAAGGTTCATTCCGGATTTCACCATCATGAATGAAAATGAATTCGATTACGAGGTGCTGTCCCGGCGCATGCGGGAACTGGCATTTTTAAACAAAGGGTTGCGCATCATCATTGAAGATGAGCGGTCTGCGCAAAAAGATGATTTTTTCTATGAAGGAGGCCTGGT
>JAIVHE010000365.1:0-1251 GCA_020201255.1 Desulfobacteraceae bacterium | reverse complement strand
CGATTACGAGGTGCTGTCCCGGCGCATGCGGGAACTGGCATTTTTAAACAAAGGGTTGCGCATCATCATTGAAGATGAGCGGTCTGCGCAAAAAGATGATTTTTTCTATGAAGGAGGCCTGGTCTCGTTTGTGGAATACCTGAACCGGGCCACAACCCCCCTGCATGACCCCATTCACATTGAAGGGGATAAAAAAGATGTCCATGTGGAAGTGGCCATCCAGTACAATGACACCTTCAAGGAAAAACTGTATTCCTATGCCAACAACATCCGAACCATTGAAGGCGGATTTCATGTATCCGGGTTCAAAGCCGCCCTCACCAGAACCGTGAACGCCTATATTACAGGTTCCAAAACCCTGCCCAAAAACATGCAGAACCTCAAGCTTACCGGAGATGACATGCGCGAAGGCCTGGCTGTGATCATTTCCGTAAAGATCATGGAACCACAGTTTGAAGGCCAGACCAAGACCAAGCTTGGCAACAACGATGTCAAGGGCATTGTGGAGTCTTTGCTCAATGAAAAAATGGGGCAATTTTTAGAAGAAAATCCCAACGTGGCAAAGCAGATCATCTCCAAGGCCGTGGATGCGGCCAGGGCCAGGGATGCAGCCAAAAGGGCCCGGGAACTGGCAAGGAAAAAAGGCACACTCATGGATTCCACCCTGCCGGGCAAGCTGGCTGAATGCCAGTTTGCAGACCCTGCGGAAAGAGAATTGTTCCTGGTGGAGGGTGATTCCGCCGGCGGGTCTGCCAAACAGGGACGAGACCGAAGGTTCCAGGCCATCCTGCCCTTGAAGGGCAAGATTCTCAACGTGGAAAAAGCCCGGTTTGACAAGATTCTGCGCAGCGATGAAATCAAGAACATCATCACCGTTCTGGGCACAGGTGCGGGCAAAGAAGAATATGATGTGGAAAAGATCCGGTACCATAAGGTGGTGATCATGACCGATGCCGACGTGGACGGCTCCCATATCCGGACCCTTTTGCTCACTTTTTTTTACCGCCAGATGCCCGAGATGATTGCAAGAGGATATCTGTACATTGCCCAGCCGCCCCTGTTCCGGGTGGGTTCCCGAAAAAGCGGGCTGTACCTGAAAAATGAGGAAGAATATTCCCAGTACCTGATCCAGCGCATTGCCTCTCAAAAAGATCTGTATATTGACAACCGGACCGACCCTGTGCCGGAAGAAAAATTCTACCAGTTCATGCTGGACATGACCTATTATTTCAATGCGGTGTCTTTGCTGCG
>JAIVHE010000065.1 GCA_020201255.1 Desulfobacteraceae bacterium | reverse complement strand
GTTCTGGCAGGCAAAGAATACGGCACCGGTTCCTCCAGGGACTGGGCGGCAAAAGGCAGCAGTCTTCTGGGTATCAAAGCGGTTATTGCACAATCTTATGAACGTATCCACCGAAGCAACCTTGTGGGCATGGGGGTGCTGCCGTTGCAGTTCACTGATCAGGACAACTGGAAAAAACTGGGTCTTGACGGCACGGAGCAGTTTTCCATAACCGGCATTTCAGACATGAAACCCCAGAAAATACTTGCGGTGACTGCCCAAAAAGATGATGGCACCATGCGCAAATTTTCAGTGATTGCCCGGCTGAACACCGACATTGATGTGCAGTACTTTATCCATGGCGGTATTTTGCCCTATGTGCTGAGAAAGCTTTTACAAAACAACGGCTGACAGGGGTCATGGGGTATTGTGATGATCCTTTTTTCCATCATGGGCATGTCCGTCTTCGCCATGGTGGTCATGGCCGTGTTCTTCGTGTTCGTCATGGCCATGGACTTTGGCATGATCATGTCCATTACCGCCTTGATGATCTTCCTCATGAATATGGCCTTCCATATCCCGCAGTACGATCCCTTTGCGGGCATCCACCACCCGGGTTTCCGGGGCAATGCACTGCCGGCCTGCCCATTTTTGATCTGTTCAGATCAACCCGCCAGTTTTGCGGCAATTTTTGCCACATGGCTTCCCTGGAAACGGGCCCCTTCCAGTTCATTTTCAGAGGGCATGCGCACCCCGTCCCCCCCGGCAATGGTGGATGCGCCATAGGGGGAACCGCCGGTGATTTCATCGATGCGCATCTGCCCCTGGAAAGAATAGGGCAGGCCCACCACCACAAACCCTTGATGCAGCAGCGTGGTATGGAAAGACAGGATGGTGGATTCCTGGCCCCCGTGCTGGGTGGCGGTGCTCACGAACACGCTTCCCACCTTGCCGATCAAAGAACCGTTGGCCCACAGCTGGCCGGTGGCATCCAGAAACTGCCGCATCTGGCCGCACATGTTGCCGAACCGGGTGGGGGTACCGAAAATAACAGCATCCGCTTTTTCCAGCTCCTCCACCGTGCACACCGGCACATGGGCGAATGCTTTTTTTGCCTCAACCGCCCCCATTTTTTCCAGAACATCCGCAGAAAGCGTCTCCTGCACCTGCCGGATATCCACGTCAGCGCCGGAAATTTCTTCGGCACCCCGGGCAACCGCTTTGGCCATTTCATACACATGTCCGTAGGTGGAATAAAACACGATCAGAATTTTCATGGCAAGACCCTCCTCTAAAATTAGATAATGCAATAAATGTATGATGTAACAGCGGTTTGTCAATAATGGGGATAAACTTAAAAGTTATGGCTAACATTTTTTTCTTGACAATGTATTGTTTTCTATAATAGGCTTCTGCGAAATCAATTTCAACTTTGACTGTGGAGGTAATCATCATGTCTGACAAACTGCATCATTTTTTGCCCATATGGGACATTCCGGATTTTTTGAAATGTCCGGTGGCAGGCGCCATGCTCTCCGTGGAAAAACACCGGTCCATTCTGAAAAAATGCGGCTATGATGTCAAACCCATGAAACCCTATGAATACCACCAGAAAATCATGCTGAAACTGGGGGGTGAAAACAATGTTTCCCAAAAGGTGAACAACTTCATCCGAAACCAGTCAGCCCGGCAAATGGCCCGCATTGCCGGCATGACAGAGCAGGAGATCCGAAAGCTGTGGGCCGAACACCTTGTAACCGGCGATGTGGGCCCGCTGTTCTATGCCATTGTGTCACACAAAAAAACCAGTCCGGAGCTGCTGGCGGACGTGGCGGGCGAGGTACACATGCAAGCCCATGCCAACATGACCGAAATCTTCACCATCCGCCGGCAGCTGGACATCATGGCGGAACGGCTGGACCGGGAAAAAGAGAAACTGGCTGAAAAATCCCGGGCACTCAAGGAGATGGGCAAGGCGCGTAAGGCAGATACCGCAGCCATGGGGCTTCTGAAAGCCCGGAATCGGGAACTGACCGCCCGGATGCAGACGCTGCGTCCGGACCCTGCCACCCGGGCCAAAAACAATGCGGAAAAAAATCGGTTTGCGGAAAAAATCCAGGCCCTGACCGTGAAACGTGAACAGGAAAGCAATGCCCACCAGGCATTGGTGCGCCAGCACAAGGCCCTTCAGATCGAGATGTTCAGCACCCGAAGTGAACTGGAACTGGTGAAAAAAGAGTTCCATGCTCTGGTATCCGGGTGGCAGCCCTGCAGCACCCCTGTGTGCGGCAACCCTGCTGAAGACACAGCCCAAGACACCTGCAACACAGAGACCTGTACCAAATCCCCCTGCACCCGGGACAGCTGCGCCAGTTACCGGCTGTGTGCCAAACGCATTTTCCTGGTGGGCGGCATCACCAAGATGCGGGCCTTTTACAAAGAGGTGGTGGAAAACGCCGGGGGTGAATTCCACTACCATGACGGCTACATGAAAAATGCCAGCACCAATCTGGAGGCCAAGGTCAAACGGTGCGACCTGGTGCTGTGCCCGGTAAACTGCAACAGTCACAACGCCTGCCGGAAAGTCAAGCAGTTGTGCAACCGGCACAAAAAGCCCTTGAAGATACTGAGCAGTTCCAGTCTTTTTGCTGTCAGCCAGGCCCTGTTGGAACCGGACAGCACCGTGACCCTCAATTGACGTTACCTATATGCAAACCCCTCTGGGGGGTATCATTTTGTTCTGGTTCTATCGGATAGATTGGAACCGGTTGAAAAAATCGATGCCAAAAAACGGTTCAAGGCCACCCTTAAAAAAAATAAAAAAACTGCTTGACAAGCAAAATTGATCATGAAATATATGGCAGTAATTTTTTTGTTAGTCTACCCTAAAAAATAATGTAATGATAAAAAAATTTCATATATACAAACAAGAGGGGGCGCCATGACTTTGGATCAACTCACACCGGGAAGCAGTTGCACCATCACCGGGCTTTCCGCCGCAAACATGCTGGGACAGCGCCTGCTGGACATGGGAATCTTTCCGGGACTGACATTGCGGGTGATCCGCAACGCCCCCCTGGAAGATCCCATGCAGGTGGAGATCGAGGGCTATTCCATCAGCCTGCGCCATGAAGAGGCCCGGTTCGTCGAGGTGAAAACCGATGAAGACCGATAAAATTATTGTGGCCCTGGCCGGGCAGCCCAACTGCGGTAAATCCACGGTGTTCAACGCCCTGACCGGGGCCCGGCAGCATGTGGCCAATTACCCGGGGGTCACGGTGGAAAAAATGACCGGATGGTACCGGTACGGGGATGTCCGGGTGACGGTGGTGGACCTGCCCGGCACCTACAGCCTGACCTCCTATTCCCCGGAAGAACGGGTGACCCGGGATTTCATCCTGCACCAGGCCCCGTCCGTGGTGGTCAATACCATGGACGCATCCAACCTCAAGCGCTGCCTGTACTTTACCTTTCAGCTGCTGGAAATGGAAATCCCGGTGATCCTGAACCTGAACATGATGGATGTGGCTGAAAACCGGGGCATGACCATCGATACAACAGCCCTGTCCCGGGGCCTGGGGGTTCCGGTTGTGCCCACGGCCATCACCAGGGACCGGGGCAAAACCGATCTCCAGGCAGCGATCCTGGAAACCGCCGGCCAGGGACTTTCTACTGTACCGGCCCGGGTGGATTACCGGGAGATGACTTCCTATATCACCTCTGTCCAGGAGCGGGTGACCGCACTGACGGATCTGGGGGACCGGTATCCTTTGCGTTGGCTGGCCATCAAGCTCATGGAAGGAGATGAAGCAGTACGGGACCTGGTCCGGGAAAAAACCGAAAGCTATGCCCAGCTGCTGCTGGATGTGGACCGATTCAGGCAGCAGTTCGAGGCAGCCATGGATACGGCTCCGGAAATGCATGTGGCCGGCTGCCGCTACCGGGCCGCCGAAGGGATCGCCCGGCCCTGTGTCACCCGGTCCGCAAAAACCATTGTCCAGGGGTACCAGATCACCAACTACACCTGGCCTTTGCTGGCAGGGTTCCGGAACCTGGTGGCGGACATCCTTCCGGCATCCGGTTTCATCGATGTGCCGTTGACCCGGGCATTCTTCCTGTGGCTGATTGATTCGGTGAACGCCCTGCTCAACTACATCCCCGTCTTTCTGATCCTGTTCGCCTGCATCGCCTTTCTGGAGGACAGCGGCTACATGCCCAGGATGGCGTTCATCATGGACCGGCTTTTCAGCCGGTACGGGCTGCACGGCCAGTCCACCCTGCCCATGGTGCTGGGAGGAATATACGTGGGCGGCTGCGCAGTCCCCGGGGTGATGTCCTGCAAAGGGATCCCGGACGAGCGGTCCCGCCTGGCCACGATCCTGATCATTCCCATGCTCAACTGCCTGGCCAAGGTGCCCCTGTATGTGCTGCTCATCAATATCTACTTTGCCCAGCACAAGGGGTGGGCCATGTTCTTCATCTCCACCATCAGCATGCTGATGGTGCTGCCGGTGTCCAAGCTGCTGACCCACACCGTGCTCAGGGACAAGGAGACCGCCCCGTTCGTCATGGAGATGCCGCCCTATCACCTGCCCACCATCCGGGGGGTGCTGGGACGGGCCCTGGAACGGGTGTGGCTGTTCATCCGGAAAATCACCACCATTGTGGTGGCCCTGGCGGTGGTCATTTTCGTACTGCTCCAGTTTCCCGGCATCGAACCGGAGCGGATGGCCATTTATGAAGACCGGAAAAACGCCGCCATGGATACCTTTTTTCAACAGATCGCCGGCACCGGGTTTGAAAACGATTTGTCAGACGACAACCTCATGGCCATGATCCGCTTTTGGGAGGCCTACAGGAGCAAAAAAATGGGTGCCAAGAGCGCGGAAGCGGCCCAGTCCATTGATGCGGAGTTCGAAGCGGCCAATACCCGGTTTTTCACACTGTTGAAACCCGGCAGGGACCGGGATGCCAAACAGGTGAACCGGGCACTGAAAACCCTGATCCGGGAGCGTAGCCAGCTGCTCCAGGAGATGCGGGCCGAGCGCATCGACAACAGCTTTTTGGGCTATGCAGGCAAGGCCCTGGTACCCCTGACCCAGTGGGCCGGATTCAACTGGCGGGTCAATGTGGCCCTGCTGGGGGCCTTTGCCGCCAAGGAAAGCGCCGTGGCCACACTGGGGGCTTTGTATGAACAGGGGGATACCAGCGAGTCTCTGGAAACCCGCATGGCCCGGGAAGAAGAGGGTTTCACCCCGCTCCATGCCCTGGCGTTGATGATGTTCATGGTGCTGTATCCTCCGTGCCTGGCCACCTCCATCGCGGTGAAACTCCAGTCCGGATCGGTCAAATGGATGCTCTTTGCCATGGGCTATCCCATGCTGCTGGGTCTGGTGGTGGCCAGCCTGATATTCACCTGCGGCAGCGCCCTGGGCCTTTCCGGGCTCCAGGCCATGGCCGCCTTTTATCTGCTGGCGCTGGTCATCACCATTGCGGTTGGATTCATCACGCCGCGGCAGACAGTTACCGCCTGACCTTGGCCCGCGTGGGCCAAGGGAGACCAAAAACCTATGAACCCGTAACCTATGAACCATTAACTTTTTAACTTTTACCCATTTTCAACACATTATTTTATGAAAGGAGTGTACCCCATGAAACCATTTACAACCCTGATAGCCCTGCTTGCCTTCGGGCTGTTTTTCACCGGCATCAGCCAGGCCCACACCCCGCTGTTTTCCTGCTATGACAACGGAGACGGTTCCATCACCTGCGAGGGCGGTTTTTCCGATGGATCTTCCGCCGCCGGTGTCGCGGTCCGGGTGGTGGACAAGGACGGCAAGGTACTGATGGAGGACAAACTGGATGAATTCAGCGAATACACCGTGGAAAAACCTTCCCATGAGTTTACGGTCATATTCGATGCCGGTGACGGCCACGAGATCAAAGTGCCCGGCAAGGAGATCTTCTGAAGAAGTTGCTTTGTTCACAGGTTGTATTGTGCCCGTCAGCGGCATGATTGTTCGTCCCTCATGTTCAACCAGCAGGTTGAGCATCCCTGATACATTTTAATTAAATTGAAGGAGAAAAAAAATGAAAAAACAGTTTATTGTACTTTTAAGTTTGGTTTCGCTCATTTTGTCTTCACAGGCTTTTGCCCATTTCCAGCTGATCTATACCCCGGATGCGGCCCTGGAAAGCGGCGGCAAAATCCCCCTGGCCCTGGTATTCACCCATCCATTCGATGCGGGACACACCATGGACATGGGGACACCGGAGCAGTTCTTCGTGCTGCAGAGCCGGGGGGAAAACCCGGTCAAAAAAGTGGATTTGATGGACACCCTGGCCCCTGTTTCCTGGCAGAGCCTGACCAATTCTGGCAAGGCTTTTACAACCACCTACACGGCCAGGGGCGGGGACCATATCTTCTGTCTGGTGCCGGATCCCTATTTTGAAGCGGAAGAAGACTCCTATATCCAGCAGATGACCAAGGTGATCATCAATGTGGGGGGCATTCCCGGAGAATGGATGGAGCCTGCGGGTCTTCCGGTGGAAATCGTTCCCCTGAGCAAACCCTATGACCGCTGGACCGGCAACGTGTTCCAGGGCAAGGTGCTGTATAATGGAAAACCGGTGCCCGGTGCAGAAATCGAAATCGAATACCTGAACCATGAACCCCTGATCGATCAAAACGCATTTGCCAAAACACCGGCGGTCAAAGCGCCCCAGAGTTCGTTTGAACTGCAGACCATATTTGCCGATGACAACGGCATCTTCACTTTCGGCATTCCCAAGGCCGGCTGGTGGGGATTTGCGGCCCTGGGACTGGACGAGGATGCCACCCATAAGGGCAAACCCTGCTCCAAAGACGCGGTGATCTGGATCAAGGCCGTGGAGATGTAAAATTTCTCATCTAACGCGGGAAATCCGCAACCTGTGTGCCTTTCCTCATTTTCTTGTCCGTAACAAAAACTGAGGAGCAGGGCAGCAGTTTATTGGAAAAAGTATATAAAGAAAAAAGGAAAAGGAAAAAATAATGAAACCGATCGTTACAACTTGGCGCATAACCGTATGTCTGATGTTCCTGACCCTTTTGGTTTCCCCTGCCATGGCCCAGGATGCCGCATCCACGCGCACGGTGGGGGGAGTCAAAAGCATGGAAGACCGGGTCCGCCACCTGGAGCAGGCCCTCGGCCGGGGGATCGAAGGCGGAAACTGGTTCGAGCGGATTCAGGTGGAAGGGGTTATAGAGTTCGAAGCCGCTCACACCAGGACCCGGTTTTCCGATCCGGCCGAGGCGGATGAAGAGGAAAATGACCTTGATCTGGCCACAGTGGAACTGGCAATGGATGCCGCCATCTCCGACCATGTGGACGGTCATGTCCTGTTCAAATACGAAGAAGATGACCTGTTCGTGGATGAAGGGTTCATCACCCTTTCGGGAAAAGACAAGTACCCGGTCTTTCTGAAGGCCGGCCGGCAGTACCTGCCCTTCGGGTATTTTGACAGCCATTTTGTTACCGACCCCACTACCCTGGTGCTGGGAGAAACCAATGACGGAGCCGTGGTGGCCGGATACCGGTTTGCCGGCGACATGGTGGAGATATCTGCCGGCCTGTTCAACGGGGCTGTTGATGAAACCGGTGAGGATGACATGATTGACAGTGGGGTGGCAGCAGTTGCTTTCCAGCCGTTTGAATCCGTCATGATGGGGGTGTCATACACCTCGAACCTGATCTCTTCGGACGGATTTTCTGAAGCCGTAGTGACCGGCACCGGCACTGTCACTGACATGGTGGGAGGCTGGAGTGCCTATCTTACCGTTGCCTTCATAGAACGGTTCACCTTTGTCGCTGAATATGCAGCGGCCCTGGATAGCTTCAAGGCCGGAGAGATCTATGATTCCGCCGACACCCGGGACCGGAAACCGGCTGCCTGGAACCTGGAGCTGGGGTTTTCCGTCCTGGAGAACCTGGATCTGGCCATCGGGTACGGCGGATCAGATGACGGCGGTGCAGAGTTCCTGCCCGAAAAACAGTACGGGGCTGTGGCCAACTGGGGCATTTTCGACAGCACCAACCTGGCCCTGGAATTTTTGAGAGCGGAATTTGATGATGATGCTGTGGAGACCGATACAGTTACCCTGCAGCTGGCCATTGAATTCTAACCACCCTGTAGGATACTGTCCCTCCTGAATTCTTCGGGTTTTTTCTGCCATCCCGGGAATTCACTCCCTGCCGGGACCCATCCATGGTCCCGGCAGATAAAATAACAAATCAGTTTCTTCAAATGGCTGAAAGGAACTGCTTGACCGGATTATGGAAGGTACAGAAAAAAGGAAATGGGCCGACACCTGTGAAAGCGGAACCTGAAACAGCAGAAACACTACTGCCGGAACCATGGTCCGAACCAACCGCCTTGACAACATGCTGTTTTCCGGTCTCATTTCTACTCCTGTTTTGATCGGTTTGATTCGCACGCGATCTGACCGGTACCGCAGTTGTCACACCCGCCGCAGCCGCAGGATGCGCCGTCAGCAAAAGTGGTGGCCCTGAACCGGCGGTACAGGTAATACACGGCGCCGGCAACGATGATGCTGATAAGGATTTTTTCAAACATGGATTTCTCCTTTTCAGGATGGTATGATTAAATTCTGTAGATAACATTTTATTAGTCTAAACTAACTAATTTCTAAATTTCTCATAATCGTTTAACACTGTCAAGCTTTTTTTCATGATCAGCAGCAGCCGTCCCCGCAGGAAGCGTTTTCTTTTCCTTTTATCCAGACCTGGATAATATAGGTGGCTCACCCCACCCCGGGACT
>JAIVHE010000064.1 GCA_020201255.1 Desulfobacteraceae bacterium | reverse complement strand
GAATATTTCCCTTTTCTTTTCTGTCCATGAGAACCGACCTGGCCTGGTCTCCCTATGAAACCGATTTCACAACCATTAACGTTGATGCCACTGTGACAGACAAACGCGGAGATTCCGTCACCACAGCCTACAGGTATACCGAGGACACCAATGAAACCTGGTATACGAGGTTCAACGCCCGGATCACCCCGGCCCTGTCCGCTTATTATTCCTTTGAACTGGATCTTGCCCGTGAAAACACCATTGAAACCCGCACCGGCATCATTCTGGACGATGCCTGCTGGACCATGGGCCTGGAATTTAAAGAATCAGACTCAGACATGGGTATCGCTTTTATGATTACCCTGAAAGGGATAGGAGAGTTCAGCACACAATGACACAGCCGTTTCACTGGTTTGCCCTTCTGACCCGGAGCAATTTTGAACAGATCGTCTTTGACCAGGTTACCAAAAAAAACATTGCTGCATTCCTGCCCAAGACAAAAAAAACCAGCCGCCGCAGGGACCGCAAACGTATAATTGACGTGCCGCTGTTTCCCGGGTACCTGTTTGTCAGATCCTGCTTTGCATCCGCCCATCAGCTCAGCATTCTGAAAACACTCGGTGCGGTGCGGATGCTGGGCAATACCGATGGTCCGACACCCATACCCGACACCCAGATCCAGTCTTTGAAGATCATGACATCAGCCGGCACAGATTTGATTACAGGATCATGCATCCGGCTGAAAAAAGGAGATCCGGTCATGGTACTGGAAGGTCCCATGGCAGGTGTCAGAGGTGAGTTTTTCCAGCACAAGGGCAAAGGAAGGGTCATCATTAAAATCACACTGCTGGGCCAGTATGCCGGTGTTGAAATAGATGGGGACAATGTAGAAAAAATACCGTCATTACTATCATAACCCCTTGACTTTTTATTCGTTTTTACATAAACCCTTTGAACATGATACGCTGTCTTATATAAAAACCACAGAGGATGTATGAACAAACTTGAATTGATCTCCACATTAAAAGACCGTACCCGCCTGACCAAGGCGGAAGCTGCAGAAGTGATAAAAATATTTTTTGACTCTCTGTCCCAAGCCTTTGCAGACGGAGAGCGCGTTGAAATCAGGGGCTTTTGCAGTTTTCACATCAAGGAATACAAAAGTTACGTAGGCAGAAATCCCAAAACCGGGGAAAAAGTCCGGATCCCCCCCAAGCGCCTGCCTTTTTTCAAATGTGGAAAAGAACTGAAAGAACGGGTAGACTATAAGCCCCATGCCCCTTGATCACAGCATGCCCCATACAGAAACCGTGGTTTTGACGGCAATTTCTGAACTGCGCCGAATCATTGACAGCAAAAAAATCCCCAATGCCCTCCTGTTCACCGGCAATCCGGGTGCCGGCAGAAAACAGACCGCTTTCTGGTTTGCAAAAGCTGTAAATTGTGCATCAGACAGCCATCCGCCATGTGATCTGTGCCGGTCCTGTAAGAAAATTGACAACCGGGTGCATCCGGACATGATCCTGGTAGACCTGCCGGAGAAAAAAAAGGTCATCACCATTTCCCAGATCCGGGAAATGGAGGCATTGACCGCTGTAAAACCCCATGAAGCAAGATACCGCATGGTGTTGATATCCCATGCCGAGCATATGAATACCCAGGCCCAGAATGCGCTGCTCAAGGGGCTGGAAGAACCTGCACAGGGCACGTTTTTCATTCTTACCGCCAGGGACGCGGCAGCACTGTTGCCCACCATCAGATCCAGGGTCCGTGTATTGCAGTTCAAGCCCCTTACCGGTGCCCCCTTGGCAGATCACCTGTGTGCATCATTCAAGGCAGACCCCCGGGCTGCCAAGATTGCCGCAGCCACAGCCGGATCGGATCTCAACCTGGCCCTGACACTGTTGAACATACAAAATACGCCATACCCGCCGGGTGATAATACCCTGCCCGATACCAGCAAACCTGAAATGGACTGGCAGGCAGGCCGCGCCTGGATAATGCAGCAGCTTTTTGCGTTGATATCCAGCCCGACTGCTGCAAAAGTACAAACCGCATTATCTCTTTCCTGCCGGATAAGCCTGGATACAGACCGGGTCAATCCGGCCCTGGCCATCATGCGCACCTTTTTCAGGGATTTGTGTGTGTTCAGACATACCCCGCAAAAAATAGTTAACCTTGATTTTTTTGATATTTTCCAAGATATTGGTCAACAGGCTGATGATAGACAATGTCTCATGTGGATGAGCCTGCTTCATGAAACCGAACATCGGCTGGCTTCCAACAGTTCCGTGCGCATGACCATGGACCGGTTTTTTTTGCACATGATACAGAATATGAGGAATACAACCCCATGATAACCGTGGCAGGTGTTACATTCAAAACAGCCGGCAAAATTTATGATTTTGACAGCAGTACGCTGGACCTTGCCGTCGGGGACCGGGTCATCGTTGAAACCGAACAGGGCCAGGGATTCGGCATCGTTGTCAGGCCGCCGGAACAAAAAAACGACAACGGCAAAAATCATAAACAGATTATCCGCATTGCCACCACAGAAGATTTTCACAAACGCCAGGAACTCATGGCACTTGAAAAAAAGGCCCATGCATTCTGCAATATGTGCATCAATGATCTGGGGCTGCTTATGAATCTTTTCTGCGTGGAAAGTACCTTTGACCGGAACAAACTGACCTTTTTTTATACAGCAGACGGCAGAATCGATTTCAGGCAGTTGATCAAACTGCTGGTCAAAGAATACAACCTGCGCATTGAAATGCGCCAGGTGGGAATCCGAAACCTGTCCAAACACTGCGGCGGCATCGGCAAATGCGGCAGGGAGTTCTGCTGTTCTTCCTTTTTGCACACATTTGAGCCCATTTCCATCAAAATGGCCAAAGAACAGGGGCTTTCTTTGAACCCCACCAAGATCTCAGGGGTGTGCGGCCGGCTCATGTGCTGTCTCACCTTTGAAAATCAGACATACCAGCATCTGAAAAAAAAGATGCCCAGGCTGGGAAAAACCATTGTTTTGGAACAGGGCACCGGAAAAATAGTGCGCCAGAACATCCTCAAACAGAGCATCACCGTGCGCATGGAGGACCGGTCGGAAATAGAAAAAAACATCTGTGAATTGTAACCACGACAATTGCAGGCAAGGTTAGCTTTTAGCTGTTAGCTTTTAGCTGTTAGCTGTTAGCTGATGGCAGACGGCTGACGGCTTTCACATAAACATCCATGCCTTGGCAGGCACAACAAAGTATGAAAGCGTTAGCCGGTGATAACAGCAGGGAAAATTTTGTTTACTGGAAGCGAATAATTGCGTACTAATAGCTAACGGCTAACAGCTAAAAGCTTTTATATAAATGACCAACAACGTTATGGATACCCCTCATTTGAAAAACAGGAAATAACATGCAGACCCGCACACAATTTTTCACAACTCCCATATATTATGTCAATGCCAAACCCCATCTGGGACATGCCTACACCACCATTGCCGCAGATGTGGCCACCCGGTTCAAGCAGATGGATGCCCATGACACCTATTTTCTCACCGGTACTGACGAACACGGGGATAAAATTGTCCAGGCAGCACAAAAAGAAAACCTGCACCCAAAAGTGTATGTGGATAACATCAGCCGCCTGTTCCAGGATCTGTGGCCCAGGCTTTGTGTTCAGAACGACCAGTTCATCAGAACCACTGCCCCGGCACACATTGCGGTGGTAACCAACCTGCTCACAAGGATCCATGACAAGGGCGATATCTATTTTTCCAGCTACGAAGGCCAGTACTGTTTTGGGTGTGAGCGCTTTTACCAGGACCGGGAACTTGTGAACGGCAAATGCCCGGACCATGGGGTGGCACCCTCCCCCATCAAAGAATCCAATTATTTTTTTACAATGAGCAAATACCAGGACTGGCTCATTGACCACATCAAAACCCATCCGGATTTTATCCATCCGGAACAGTATAAAACCGAACTGCTGTCTTTTTTAAAAGAACCCCTGGAAGATCTGTGCATTTCACGGCCCAAATCCCGGCTCACCTGGGGTATCACCCTGCCATTTGATGACAACTATGTGACCTATGTCTGGTTTGACGCTCTGGTCAATTATATTTCCGCTTTAGGGTATCCAAACGGTCCGTTATTTCAAAAATTCTGGCCCGGTGCCCGGCATTTTGTGGCCAAGGATATCATCAAACCCCACGGCATTTACTGGCCCATCATGCTCAAGGCAGCAGACATCGATATATATGACGGATTGAATGTCCATGGTTTCTGGAATGTTTCAGGCAGCAAAATGTCCAAGAGCATCGGCAATGTCACCGACCCTGTGGCAGTAACCGAAACATACGGGGTGGATGCGTTCCGGTACTTTCTGATGCGGGAAATGGTGTTTGGCCTGGATGCCAATTTCACCGAAGATGTGCTGGTGTCCCGGATCAACGCAGACCTGGCCAATGACCTGGCATGCTGGCTGCGGTTATCTGCAATCTGCTGGAGGGGCTGCGCACCGTGGCCTGCCTGATCCATCCGGTCATGCCCGGCACCAGCACAAAGATGCTGACCGCTCTGGGCATGGCAATACCGGATAAAGGGTTTTACCTGCTGGCACAGATTCAGAACTGGGGACAGATGCAGCCCGGCATCCGCATTGATAAACCCGGCATTCTGTTCCCACGCATTGATGTGCCCCCAAAGGCTGTTTCTCAAGACAAAACACCCCCTGAAAAGAAAGCATCTGCGACATTACCATCCAACCCGAAACCAGACAACCCCGGGGCTTTTTGCCCGGAATAAAGCATAAAAAGGCAGCACCGTGTATATCGATAGAAAAGAAAATTCCTGGCGGGAGCACCAGGCAAAATTCATTCTCCGCAAGCGCAAAAAAAGACTTTTCCAAAGCACTGGCAAAAAGATATCGGTTTTTTGTCTGGGTTTGGTTGCTGCCATGGGGGCATGGCAGTATTTCAATGTGGACCGGCATATCCGGTCGTTGTACCAAAACCCGCCGGCCACAGCGTCCCATCAGATCAGCCCGCCTGTGATGGAACCTGTACAATTGTCCCGGACCCAGCTCCGGGAAATGATCCAGACAAAAGACCTTTTGAATGCCCCGAAAAACACCTTTTTTGTGGACACCCCCCGGGAAAGTTTTCACATTACCACAACACTGGATCCGAATTTGACGGCCCATCTCACATCAATCCTGGATCATTTGAAAACCCTGACCCGGGGAAAACCCCGGCAGATCGCCATGGTGGTCATGGACGCAAATCTGGGACATATCCTTGCCATGGCCGGGTTTGATCTGGAAAACCCGGATACCAATCCCTGTACTGCGGCCATTTACCCGGCTGCCAGTATTTTCAAGATTGTAACCGCTGCCGCTGCAGTGGATGCCCTGGGATATACCCCTCAGACCCCTTTGTATTTTAACGGCAACAAATACACCCTTTACAAACGCCAGCTCAAAGATGTAAAAAACAAGTATACCATTCAGGTTTCCCTTGCCAGTGCCTTTGCCGACTCCATCAACCCGGTTTTCGGAAAACTGGGCCAGACCTATCTGGGGAAAGAAACATTATCCACCTATGCCCGTGCCTTTGGCTTCAACCAGGCATTTGACGCGGATCTGCTCTTTGAGCCGGGACAATTCTCCATTAATGAAGACCTTTTTCACCTGGCGGAACTGGGGTGCGGTTTCAACCGGGACACCCTTATCTCACCTATGTTCGGTGCCATGATGCTCACACCGCTGCTCAACCAGGGCAAGATCCTTTTACCGGCAGTGGTAAGCCATGTGGCCAATGCCAAAGGAGAAACCGTGTATACATACACCAAACAAACCCTTGCCTCCGCCATCGGCCCTGCATCAGCATCCGCCATTGTCCGTCTCATGGAAAAAACCGTTTCCCGGGGAACGGCAAAAAAATCCTTTGGCAGTATTTCCCGGGACAAAATCCTGGCCAATCTGGTCATCGGCGGTAAAACCGGATCTCTTTCCAACCGGGAACATACCATAAAATATGACTGGTTCACCGGATTCGGCAAAGAAAAGACAGGTGACCGGGCCATTTTGGTCTCCATTGTGGTGGGACACGGCAAATATATCGGCACCCGTGCCGCCTCCCATGCCAGATCCATTTTACAACACTATTTTGCGGCACCACCTGCGTCTCCATCCGGCTGAAACCAGCAGCCGTAAACAGTAGAACCCAACAGCGGAGGAATCATGATACCCAAGTTCATCAAATGGTTTAGATACCTGATCACCGGTCCATTGAAACATATCCAGGTGGGAAAATCTCTGGATCAGGCCAGAGAAAATACCCTCATTATATTTCCTTTTCTCCCCAATCACCTGTCGTGCGGCATCTGTGCGCTGGTGGCCTTCAAAGGGAATGATCACAAGCCACAACTGTCTGATCTCAAGGCGCAGATCGCCCATATTGAATCTGTTACCGTGATTGCCGATGCACCGGATGCTTTTTGTGAATCTGATCAGTTTCTGGGGGGGGATGCTGTGCTGGCCCGGTTGTGGGAATCTGCCCAGTCACTGAAGCAGGAATCGGTTTTCCAGGATATATTTTTTACTGCCGACCATATCCAGTCTATTGCTGATACCACAAAAACGCTCTTTCAGATCATCAGTACCCAGCAGGCCCGGTTCAAAGAGACAAAACCAAATCTGTGCCCACAGGCAGTGGAAATAAGGTCCCTGGGGATTGAAAAACTCAAAGATATTTACTGGTGTCTGAAAAAAGAAGTGCTGGACAATATTACGGCCATAAACTCTTTGACCGTGGATCTGTCTCACACCCTTACCCCCGGGGGTATGGTTGTTTTCAAACGGATCAATGCCGTGCTCAACAGCATTGACCGCTTAGAGGTACGGGGCAGGGATTCTGCGGGTATCTCCGTGATGTTCACCCTTGACCCATCTGAATTTGACAATTTTCGCAGCCGCATCACCAAAGCCGGACTCACAGATATTTTAAAGCAGCGGAACAACCACCTGGTTCTGTCCAATAACAGCATCAATATCCACCATGTGACTTCCCGGGAAAAAGAAAGGGTATCCATTACATTTGTCTACAAATTTGCCGCTGAAGTGGGTGCATTGGGAGACAATGCCGCCTTCATCAGAAGCCAGATCAGAAACGATCTTATCCTCCAGCACCTGGTGGGGTTCACCTTTGCATCACATTCGGTCAGTGCCCATACCAGGTGGGCCTCTGTGGGAGATATCACCGAAGCCAACTGCCATCCTGTGGACAACACCCCCACAGATCATGAAATTGAAAAACTGGGCATTATTCATGTCTGCCTCAACGGAGACATTGACAATTACCTGGAACTGAAAACCGAATATGAAGCCCAATATGACAAAATCCACCCGGATATCAATACCGACACCAAACTGATCCCGCTGCAGATCCAGCACCATCTCAAACAGGGAGCAGACATTGAAGAGGCATTCCGGCTGGCGGTGAATGATTTTGAAGGATCCCATGCCATATCCATGCATACAGACCTTGCCCCGGGAAACATTTTTCTTGCCCAGAAAGGCAGCGGCCAGGCCATCTTTGTGGGTATCACCCCCGACCATTACATGGCTGCTTCCGAACTTTACGGCATCGTGGAAGAAACCCCGTATTATATCAAACTCAACGGTGCGGACAAAGGACAGATTGTTATTCTGGACCAGCTTTCCTGCGGCGGTCTGGAAGGTATCCGCTCTTTTTCCTACAATGGGGAAAAACCCTTGAAAATAAATTTTTTCAGCATCCAGATACCCATTTGTTTGAAATCCGGCTGGGAACCCAGGTAATGCCGGAAGTCATACGTGAAGAACTTGCAACCGGAAAACTGCAAAAGATTTTTTTCATCGGGCAGGGCACTGCCGGGGTAGCTGCCCAGGGATGTGCAGACCTTTTGACCTGTTATCTGGGAGACCAACATGTTGATATTCGTGCGTTGAAATCCTCGGAACTGTCCGGTTTCTGTATGGTGGAAGGAGATAATCCAGCCACTGCCATGTCCAATACCCTGGTGGTGGCTATCAGCCAGTCCGGCACCACCACAGATACCAACCGGACCGTGGATATGGTCAAATCCGTCGGCGCCAGGACCCTGGCCATTGTCAACCGCAGAGATTCAGACCTCACCTTCAAGGTGGACGGGGTATTGTACACCAGTTCCGGCCGGGACATTGAAATGTCGGTGGCATCCACCAAGGCATTTTATTCCCAGATTGCCGCAGGCGCCGTCCTGGGCCTGCACATTGCAGCCATTACCAAGGCCAGGTCGGCAGAATACATCACCGAAGAGATCCAGGAACTATTATCCATCCCCGATAAAATGCGCATGGTTTTACATCTGCGGGACCAGATCCAGGCATCAGCCTTCCGCCTGGCGGTCACCAAAAACTACTGGGCCACTGTAGGATCCGGTGCCAACAAGACGTCTGCTGATGAAATCCGCATTAAATTATCAGAATTGTGCTACAAAACCATTTCCTCTGATTTTGTAGAGGACAAAAAACACATCGACCTGTCATCAGAACCGTTGATCATCATTTGTGCAGCCGGCACCAGAGAAAGCGTTCTCGGTGACATCATCAAGGACACCGCCATCTTCCACGCCCATAAAGCCACTCCTTTGGTCATTGCCACCCAGGGAGAAAACCGCTTTGATCTGTATGCGGCAGATGTTTTTAAAGTACCGCAGATAAAAGAGCAGTTTGCCCCCATCCTCAATACCCTGGTGGGCCATATCTGGGGGTATTATGCCGCCCTTGCCATAAACGAAGGCTCACGGTTCATGTATGACTGCCGGGCCCATGTCCAGGAAATACTGGATGAATTCACTGCCATGGGCCATGATGCATATGAGGTGTTGCTGGAAAAAAAATTCAGAGAACACATTGCAGCCTTTTACAACCAGTTTTCAAAAAAACGCAGAGAAAACGCTTTTCCGGCTGCCATGGGGCTGGACAATGTAGCCAATATCACCTTGCTGCTCAAATACCTGTCCGGCAGACTGCCGGTCTCTGATTTTGAAATCGATTTCATGACCAAGGGCACGCCCTCTAATATGCTCAACACTTTTTTTGAAAATCTGGGGCTTGCCATCAACAATATGGCCAGGCCCGTGGATGCCATCAAACACCAGGCCAAGACGGTAACCGTGGGTACCAGCCGCATACGGGAGACCTTCCAGGGGCTGGTCTTTGATGAACTGGCGTTTCATGATATCCAGATCTCCCAGATCACCAATAAAAATGTTCTGGTCATCAAGAATCTCCAGGAGGTCATTGCCAGGGTCAACGGGGGCCTGCTGTACCAGGTGACCGGCCTCAACCTTCTGGGGGAAGTCACCCCTGAAACCCGGATTCAGGTGAAGGAAAAAACCGGGATCTTGAAAAATGAAACTTCCCGGGTGGAGACCGATCCCCAGCTCAAAGGCACCAAGAACATTATTGTCAGGGAAGGCAATGTATATATCGGCAAAGGCCGCAAGGACAAAAAAAGCATTCTGGTGATTCCGGTAATATCCGCATCCCCGGCCACCCCCAATATCATTGAATTCATTTTGTCGTTGAATGTGGATTTCAAACCGTCTGAATCGGTATCCCTGCTCAAGAAAATCAAGGCGTTGGGCGGAAAATATCCCCGTCTCAAGGACTGGGTTGTGGAAAGCGAAAACATTGCCTGGGATGATAAATTTCTCAACCTCGTACCGGTGGAAACCCTGTTCGGGGATACTGCCGAAAAGGTGGTGCAAACCATAATCAAAAAAATCCA
>JAIVHE010000063.1 GCA_020201255.1 Desulfobacteraceae bacterium | reverse complement strand
GAATTGAATCGTAAAGCGCAGTTGCTCCGTCAGCCCGGATTTTTGCAAGACCGCTGAGAACCTCATCTTTGGATTGGCCAGAAAGTTCCTTTGGTTTGGTATCAAAATCGATCACCTTTATGAAGGTATTATCGGGCAGGGATGAAACAAAGCGTTTTGCCGCTTTTATCGTTTCCGCCATTTGCCCTTTCATCGATCCTGAAGAATCTATCAGCAACACAATATCAGCAGGTGTTTTGACATGTTCAATCGATTTTATGTTTGCCTCGGAACCGTTTTCCCGAAGAACCGTATTTTCGATCAGCGGTTTAATGCCCGGTACATCCTGATCGAAAAGCGTGAAGAAAGTTGTGACCTGTCCATCTTTATCTTCTTTAACCCCTGAAAGATTGAGTCCTTTCCGATTTTCAAAGGTTTGGATGCCCGGCTTTTGTGAAAGGGTTCGAGCCATGTAATCCGGCAGGGTCACAATGGTTGTCTGGTTTGAAGTGACAGGGACCAGACAGGTTTGCATATAATCGATTCCAGGCAGATGCGGTCTGATTCTAATGTTCCACAATCCAGGCGGAAGCCACAGCAGTGAATCTCCTTCAGGAGTGACATCTGAAAGAAATTTATCGATTTTTCCGTGATATACCGAAACAGAATACGGCGGCACAGCCTCCACCTTGCCGGAAGATCCTTTAATTTTCAGGGCGCCCAATTTCTCTGATGCCGGAATGAGCGGGATATCCGAAGTTTGCTGAAAACGTATTGAAACCTTTGAATCAATCCCGCTGTCCAGGCGCCGCAGACGCCAATGAACCGGTTCCTCGATGTTCTTTGGGATATCGTTTAAAATATGTATTTTGTCGAATGTGGCATTGAATTTTTTTTGATAATTTACGTTTGTCTGAATATCACCATTTACCTGGATTGCAGATCCGCTCAAATGATAGTTTCCGGCCTGCAGATCGATACGAAAATTTACCAGTTTATTTCCGGTATACCCGGTATAAAAACTGACTTCATTTACCGTGTTGTCCCCCAGTGAATACAGCAGCGTTTCCCCAGGATCGAGTCTTGTTTCCCTCACCTGGCTGATACGGTAATTTTTACCCGCATCTTCAATGCTTACCCACCAGATTTCAGCCTCGGATTTTAAGACCTTAAAAAAAAGCTCATTTTCCGATTGGAAATAGACAACCGTGTTTTGATCCGGAAGTAATCCTTCCAGATTTTTCGGAGCACCTGCAGCATCCTTGGACAAAACCAGATCCCATATTTCACCGAAAACCAGTTTTTCAAGAGTTTTTCCCTCAGCGTTTTTGTACCTGAAAATCCATTTTTGATTATGCCGGAAATCAGCTTTGGTATAAGCGCTTATATCCGCCAAAGGATGGATGAAAGGTTCAATTTTCGATTCCGCAGATACGGTAGAGTATAGGTTCAGGAAGGAAAAGATCAAAGAAAGAAGTAAAATTTTAACGGGTCTGTGCATGGTTTTTTAATCCTAATTGATTTGGCGGCAGACAAAAAATTACCGGATTTTCTGATCACGGGCTTTTCGCGCACTTTGCGGGTTGAGCAAGGCCGGCCTCTCCGAGAGGCCGGACACTTTTCGCCAGAATATTTAATTATCTCTGCTGTAATATATATCGATGGTGGTTTTTGATGACGGCATCAGCTTTCTGGTCTTGTATTCCGGTGAGATGACAATTCTCGGAGTGATCATATCCTCCAGAGGCTTGAACTCTCCTTCTTTTTTGTAGAAGGTGGGCGCACCATAGATTTTTTTATACTTCCAGCCTGTAAGATTTTTTTTGTAAAATTCGGTAACCTGTTCCACTGAATCCGGTGTTCCCATGAATATGCGCTTTGGCAGATCCACCCATGTATCGTTTTCATTGATCCGGTTGTTCATCTGAGTAAAAATGATCTTTGCTCCGGGATAGGCTGAAATACCGACTTCTTCCTGTGAAGGAATTACACTGTTTTTGGTAACCATAGCATCAAAATAATCGCTATGCCCTTCTTTGGTCATTTCATCGGGGATATCCACCAGTTTGGCAAAAGGTTGTGCTGAAGCAAATCCTGTCGTGATCACCATAAATAAAACTACGCTTGTCAAAATTGATAAATATTTCATCGTTTTCTCCTTCTTTAGTTGATTTATTCTTTAGTCGATTGATTCATAGATTCTCAGGGGTGCGGGGCAATTTCAATCCTGGTGGGAAACCCTTTTTCCTGAAGTTTAACAAGGCCTTGTTTCCATTTTTCAATTCCCGGGCTGCCAGTCGAGCGTGCAACTTCATTCTGGGCTGCATGTCCTACCTGCTGTAACAGTTCAAGTGCTTCTCGCTGTTTGCCCTGCTTCATAAGTTCTTCTGCTTTTTTGGCTAAATCCTGCATGTTCTGTTCTGATTTTTGTTCACCAGGATTTTTCGTGCACTGTTTAAGGATTAATTCATCCATGGAGATGAAGGTACCCGGAGCATCCGGATCTTCTATAAGCGGAAAATACCAGCAGGATAGATGGCGGTATTTATCCACCAGATTATTGTATTCGGACATATCAGGCAGGTCCTGCTGCATCATCAGCATTTTGATATTGTTGAAGATTTCACCTACCACCGGAAGTGTTGACACGGGTACGTCATCATACATGTCAGGATTTTTTCCAATAACACGCACCCCGATGGCTGATCCTACAGGGTCATATTTATGAACCTCTACCACACTCATGTATTCAAAAAAAGCGGTCCAACCCTGCTCCTTATGTTCTTTTTCCCAGGCAGGTGCTCCTTTGTTCTTGTGATAAAAAGCTTTCACCTGCTCATAGGAATCTTTGCTCAGAAAGTAGCCGGGATTTTCCGGCCCATAAGCGACAGCGCCAGGATATAACGGCGCTATGAGGGTTTCAGCCCCGGCCGCAGCCAAACCGAATATCAAAAATAAGGTTAAAACAATAAGATTTCTGTACATTTCCGCCCCCGTTTCATTAGATTTACCCCCTAACATTGCAAATAAAAGACTTGGAAAGCCCCATGAATAAAGATTATAATGAGTTTACCAAACAAAAAATATACTTATTCAGGCGGCCATCTCAAGTGAAACCCAGTAAAGCACAAATTTTTGGTAAATACTACTACAAAATTCCGACAATCCGTTTTGAGGACCAGGCATTGAGATCTTTCCCGGCAGAATCAGATAAGTCCTTGCGACAATCGGTTTCCAGTGTAATAGGTGTGGCACAAAGATGGCCACAAGAAACAATATACCGAGTGCATCTCCCCGCCCATCGGAATGATGTCTGTGCCGGACAAAGACTGGATCATCTCCACATAGGGATATCCGATGTTTTGTTCCCGCTGGTGGCAGGGGGCAAAATAGGCCAGAGGCTGGTCCAGTTCCTTCAGGGATATGGAAACCTGCCCGATTTTGTGACGGGCCAGCAGCTATTCCCCCAGATCCTGGACGTTCAGGGACAAATCAATGCGCTGCAGCGGATCGATGCTGGAAAAATATCCGCAGGTGGGACAGGAGCAGGCAATGTCGTATCCGTCCTGAACACAGGCATCAAGGGTTTCCAGGTTGGAACCGTTGACACGTTCTATGCCGGACTGCACTTGAAGCGGAAAAACTCGCTTCGCTCAGACAGTTCCCTCCCCTTGTCGTTTCGCCCGGCAGAACCTGTAACAACCGCTCCATATGCTTCGCACGATCATGCCAACCGAGACTGGCTCATCACCCCGATAATCCTTTAAAATTGAACACCCTTCAAATAAATCATGAAAATCAATCAGCAATTTTGATTTTTCATATGCGTTAAATCGGATTTTAAAAGTTTTTAACGCTCTGGACTGGTTGGCCAGACTGGTGACCCATATTCCCGGAAGATGTGAGCAGATGTCCGTTACTACTGTTGTTTCTATTCGAACAAATTCGACCCTCTTGTGTCCTATTGCCTCTAAATCGAGGCTATGGACGGTAATAAATCTCGATCACCGTCTTCATATCCGGCATGAGCGGATTTTCCTGCGGCAATGCTTCCCGTATCTGAATGTGCGGGGTAACCATGCTTGACTCGTCCATAAGCTTGAATTCGCCTCGTCCTTTGTAAAAAATATGGGTGCCCCAGACTTCCTTATATGTCCAATCTGCCACTTGTGTGCGAAAGAAGGATAGTACCTGGTCAGTCTTATCAATTGTTCCCATGGCTATCATGTGGTTGGCCTCAATCTTTTTCCCATTCATTTTCAGGTTCGAAGGCTGCTGCGTGAAAAGGATTTTTGCCCCCTGGTAGGGTGAAATGCCAACTTTCTCTTTGGACGGGACTTTGGAGTTTTGGGTCATCATGGCATCGAGCGCTGCCGGGTGAGTGGGTTTGAGCATTTCTTCAGGAACATCAATTTTCCGGGCGAAAGGTTCAGCTCCCCCGATGCCCATTCCAATGACAAAAAAGAACAAGAGAGTCAGAAAAACCGTTTTCATTATGCCTCCTCTGATACAAGTATAATATTTTGTTCTTGTATCAGGGGATGTCTGATTCTGTCAAGATGAAAACTCGTTTGATGGAAACCTCCTCATTGAATTGTTCACGACAATAGATTGCCATCAGCAGGTAGGTGATCAAGCCTCTTCTGGAGAACAAGCAAGCGGAGGAAATCATAAGGGGCATGGCCATCAGCACCTGGGAGGACACACTGAGGTATCCTTAGAAGTCAGAAGGGAGAATTGGAATATCACAAAATTTTATAGCCCAACTTTTGCTTGTACAGAACGAATGGACCAGGTATTATCCAATATGGCAAAAAGCAAATCATATGATATTAACCATAAATGGCCCCATGAGCCCCTGGTTGAT
>JAIVHE010000364.1 GCA_020201255.1 Desulfobacteraceae bacterium | reverse complement strand
GATCCCGGGACAGGGAGGAGTTATGCAGCGCTGCGACTGGTGTCTGAAAGATCCGGTATATATCAACTACCATGATACAGAATGGGGTGTGCCCGTGCATGATGACCAGAAACTGTTTGAGTTTCTGGTACTGGAAGGGGCCCAGGCCGGATTGTCCTGGCTGACCATACTGAAACGCAGAGAAGGGTACCGAAACGCGTTTGCCGATTTTGATCCGCTGCAGGTGGCCCGTTTCACGCCGGAAACCATTGCGGAACTGCTGCAGAACCCGGCCATTATTCGTAACAAGCTCAAGATTAATGCCGCAGTGAACAACGCCCGGATCTTTCTGGACATCCAGACCAAATTCGGCTCATTCGACCAGTATGCCTGGCAGTTTGTAGACGGCCGCCAGAAGGTCAACACCTTTACATCCGTGGATCAAATACCGGCCACGTCCAAGGAATCTGATGCATTCTCCAAAGACCTGAAGCAGAGGGGCTTCAAATTTACCGGCTCCACCATCATGTATGCCCACATGCAGGCCACCGGCATGGTGAATGATCACCTGGTGTCCTGTTTCCGGCATCGGGAGGTTAAAAAAACAGAGTAGGGCAACAGGCAGGCTCCCACGAACGCCCACAAATATTTTTTGTTTTCTAAACCGCTTTACGCGACAGGATTTGTTTGATATGGAATCAGATCAGATGAAAACGATAAGCAGATTTGGATTTTTTTCAAATGTGCATAATATCCAGTTGATATAGAATTTTTGATGGTATAGAGGTCAGTTCAACGGCTTGTTAGGCAATATGTAAGAAATGAATGGAGACATAGTGTCCGATCTCTCAATGATGGAAAAGAGAAAACTTGAACGTGCTTTCGGCATGGGGAGTGGCTATGTCCTCGACTTTTCCAATCGTACATTTGAGGAATTTATCTTAGAAAGCGTAGGAATCGAGATTTATGATGAAAAATATGATTATGCGAGTGGCTCAAAAGCAAATCGCATGAGAGCATTCTGGGAAAAAGAATCAAATTACTTTGTGGGTAAATTACTGGGAGATATCTTTGATAACTGGGGCGAACTGAATCATAATTACGAGAAGAAACCAATTCCAGAAGAATGCATAAAGATTTTTCAGCGCTTAAAATTGAGCGCCCCGGTACCGGACATAAGTGCTGTCGAACCAAATACTGATGATAAAGACTTTGAAACATTGGCAAAGTCAGTGCGTGAAGCTATAGACCGCAATGAGCCAGAGACAGGTCTAGACAGGCTGCATACATTTGTTACTAAATATTTCAGGGTTCTTTGTGAAAAACATGGAATTACTACTGAGTGGGAAAAGCCATTACACAGCCTGGTAGGTGAGTATGTTAAGCACTTAAAGAGAGAGGGACTAATTGAATCAGAAATGACTGAACGGATGCTTAAGTCCAGCATTTCGGTTATGGAGGCATTCAATAAGGTAAGGAATCAGCAAAGCTACGCTCATGATAATGAGGTTCTCAATTACAACGAAAGCCTGCTTATATTCGGTCATGTAACAAGCTCTATTCGGTTCATAAAGGCAATTGAGGAGGCTCGTCGTAGAAAAACCACTGAGAATGTTTCGGTAAATGAATTTGATGATATACCATTCTGATAAAACGCATAACAAGGCGCTCGTTCGGATGCAAACTACGCTGCGCTTCGTTTGCACCGCACAGCTTGGTCGTTAACAATCAAAAGGTATCAGAGATATGGATGAAACAAATCCTTACTTGGGCAAAGTTATTATTGAGGCAGTCAGGGAGCAGATAGCCATTGACGACCCTCCAGAGGTGAAGAAGACATACGACAGACTGATTGCCGACGGACATCCGGAGGAAGAGGTTTTCAAGATGCTTGCATGCGTTCTATCGACTGAGATGTTCGAGATAATGAAGCAAAAGCGAGTCTTTGACCGCCAACTTTATATCAGACAACTTCGGGATCTCCCGAAATTGCCATGGGAATAGATACAGACTTTAGTGATATTGCAATCAAAGATAGAAAAAAGCCTGGTCGATATATCCTTGGTATAGAATGTGACGAAAACAATCCCGGCAAATTTGGAGAGTATCCGAAGCTGCTGGCTGAAATAAAGGAGCGGATCCGGTCTGCCCAGTATGAAGCCCTTAAGAAGGCCAACAAGGAGTTGGTTGGTCTGTACTGGGACATCAGACGGATGATTGTGGAATGGCAGGAGACCGCGGGCTGGGGCAAATCTATGGTAAAATGGCTATCTGCAGATCTGCGGCAGGAATTTCCCGGTGTGAGCGGTTTTTCAGTCCAAAATCTCTGGTACATGCGCCAGTTTTATTCGGAGTACCACGACAACGAAAGGCTCCAACCACTGGTTGGAGAAATAACCTGGCCCATAATCTTGTCATCATGAGAAAATGTAAGGTGATCGTATGAAAACTGTAGCAGCATCCATTTCAGTATTGCGCTGGGCAGCGGGGCGGACCTGGCTTTCCGATGACAAACTGACAAACCGGTTTCGAAAGTGGCTGTTGTGGATTTCGGGCGAGGCGCAACCGACTTTTCGGCAGCTTGAGGATTTTGCCCGGCTGACCCATACGCCGATCGGTTATTTCTTTCTGTCTGAGCCGCCGGAACTGGCATTGCCGGTACCGGATTTCCGCACCCTGCGCGATGAGACCATGATGGAACCCAGCAGTGCCCAGCTGGATACGCTCTTCATTTGCCAGCACCGGCAGGATTGGTTTCGTGATCATGCCAGGATTCAGGGAATGCCGGTTCATGACTTTGCAGGTAGCGTGACCGTTTCAGACCGTCCGGAAAAAGTCGCTTTGGCGATCAAACAGGTGTTGAATCTTTCAATTGCTGAAGGGCAGCAGGTTTCAACCTGGACCGATGCGCTTCGTCAACTCATTGCCAGAACCGAGGACGCGGGCGTGCTGGTGATGGTCAGCTCGGTTGGCGGGAGTAACAGCCATCGGAAACTGGATGCGAATGAATCCCGGGGGTATTTTCCGGGCGGCCACAAGGGGTTCAAAAAACAGTTGAGCGGCCAATAATCCAAAAGACAGGAAATGTGCCATATGGAAAAGGAAAAATATATTGATTATGGAAGACAGCCAGCAAAATATCATTATCTATAATACCAAAGACGGCAAAGCAGCGGTCTCACTGTATGCCAAAGACGGCATGGTCTGGATGAACCAGAATCAAATCGCCCAACTTTTTGACACCTCCAAGCAAAACATTGGTCAACATATCTCCAACATATTGAAAGAAGGGGAGTTAAATGAAATTTCAGTTGTAAAGAATTACTTTACCACTGCTGCCGATGGCAAAGAATATAATGTTGCATTTTATACCCTGGATATGGTTCTGGCCATCGGATTCAGGGTCCGAAGCAAAAGAGGAACGCAGTTCAGGATCTGGGCAAACCGGAATCTGAAAGAATATATGACCAAAGGCTTTGTCATGGATGACGAGCGCCTGAAAAATCCAGACGGCAGACCGGATTATTTTGATGAACTTTTGGAGCGTATCCGGGAGATCCGGGCTTCTGAAAAACGCTTTTATCAAAAGGTCAGGGATCTGTTTGCTTTAAGCAGTGACTATGACAAAACTGATAAAGCCACACAAATGTTTTTTGCACAAACCCAAAACAAACTGCTGTACGCTGTTAACGGGAAAACAGCCGCTGAAATCATCCTGGATCGGGCCGATGCCGACAAACCCAATATGGCGCTGACCTCCTGGAAGGGCAGTGTGGTGAGGAAACAGGACATTTTCATTGCCAAAAATTACCTGAGCGCTGATGAAATAGACACCCTGAACCGTCTAGTCGTCATATTTTTGGAGACCGCAGAATTAAGAGCCAAAAACAGGATCGACATCACCATGAAATTTTGGTACGAAAATGTGAACAGGATTCTGGAATTCAATGAAAAACCCTTGCTCACAGGTAAAGGAAAAGTCAGCAACACTGTTATGAATGAGAAAGTACGGCAAATGTATCAACTATTCGATACCAAACGCAAAGCTTACGAAGCTACGCAGGCGGATCAGCAGGATCTGGAAGAGTTGAAACAGCTGGAAAAAGAAATTAAAAAAAACAAATAACGAGACTCATGGACAAATTCCGACAAAAACATGCAGGCGCATGAACCGCAAATGTTTGGGGTGAACCCCGGGGAGACAAAAATGAAAACAAATGATGTGCTGGTGGGATTCTGCATGGGAGTGGTTTGCCAGAGCTTTTACGGTGATTGCAGCCCCTTCATGGTGATCGAGGATTTCATTGTTGATAAGCAGCACCGGCGTACAGGCATAGGAACCGCTTTGATGTCTTCCGCTGAGCATTACGCTATTGGGCGCGGCTGTTCCCAGGCTATATTTGTTACTGAAAACGAAAGAGAGGATGCCTACCGCTTCTATGAATCCCGGGGGTATTCTCCGGGCGTGCTTTTTAATGATGCTTGCCATGTGCATTATATTTATTTATTATTATAGAGTGGTCAAATTTATTTTTAGGAGGATCGTATGTCGACATTCGCAAGAATTACCTTCGATTCAAGGATAATGGGTGGCAAACCTTGTATTCGTGGTATGCGTATAACAGCCGGTACAATTGTTGGATTAGTGGCCTCGGACCACAGCAAGGAAAAAATATTGAATCTTTATCCTTATCTTGAATCTGAAGATATTGACGAAGCGCTTGCTTATGCTGCCTGGCGTGTTGAAGAGATCGACATCCCAGTTATGCAGGGATCTGCATGAAACCATATCATTTCTGCGATAGATCAGTTTGAAAAACATCTTGATGAAGGGGCTTTGATTACCATCGATGAAAAGAAATATAGAGCTC
>JAIVHE010000363.1:2863-7722 GCA_020201255.1 Desulfobacteraceae bacterium | reverse complement strand
AGGGCGATCCGCTGGTATATCTTTCTGGTTCATGTGTTGTTTTTCCAGCATGACAGATAATGTACCCCCTTTTTCCCGCATGGCATGATAGGCATTGGTGCACAGATTCATGATAACCTGGTGCATCTGTGTGGGATCGGCCAGAACCATGGCCCGGGATCTGATATCGGTCTGGATGTCGATGGTAGTGGGAATGGATGCGCGCAGCAGTTTGAGGGATTCCTTGATGATGAGATGAATTTTCAAGGGTTTTTTCTGGTATTCTGCCTGGCGGCTGAAGGTCAAAATTTGCTGGACCAGTGCTGCGGCCCGCTGTGCGCCCTTCAATACCTGGTCCAGGTGATTTTTGGCTTTTTCAGGGGAGGCAAGATGCATCTGGGCCAGCTGGGTATACCCGAAGATGCTGGAAAGGATATTGTTGAAATCATGGGCAATGCCGCCTGCCAGGGTGCCGATGGCTTCCATTTTCTGGGCTTTTTCCAGCTGGACGGCAAGTGTGCGTTTGTCCGATTCCGCATGCTTTACATCGGTAATATCCCGACCTTCCAGAATGAGAAACTCTATTCTACCAGTATCATTTTTCACCGGTTTGATGGAAACATCCACATTTCTGATGCCCAGATCGCGGGACAGGTTGGTGGTTTCAAACCGGACAAACCTGCCTTCCATTGCCTGCCAAAAATGCAGTTTCAATTGCCTGGCAGCACTGGGGGGCCACCAGGGTGTCTCCCAGATGGGTTTGGACAGCACATCCGATCCGGTGAGTCCTCCCATTTCCAGGGCGGTCTGATTAACCTTTTCCAGAACACCGGACGGGGATAATATACCGGTATACTGGAAGGACCGGTCAAACAAAGCCCTGAGCTTGAGCTCATTTTCCATCAAGGCTGCCCGGGCTTCTTTGTTTTCCTGGATTTGGTTTTCCACCTGGATATGATACGCTTCCAGCTGGGTCATGAAAGAGTTGAAATGGGTGGCCAGCTGGCCGATTTCATCCGGCGCGTCATGGTCCATGCGCACGGAAAAATCTCCTTTGGTTCCGGTGGTAAGCTGTTGCATCAAAAGCTCCAGGGGCCGGGTAACAGAGCGGCTTACAAAAAATATGAGAAAAATACCCGCACCAAGCACCAGCAATACCGTAATTCCCAGAAGTCTGTTAAAGGTGTGCAACGGTGCATACACTTCATCCATATAGCTGGTGGACCCGATGATCCAGTCAAATTGCGGCAGATGTGTAAACATTACCTGCTTTTCCCGGGGTGCAGCATCACCTGGGTTTTTCCATACATATCTGAGGTTTCCTTTTTCCTGGAACAGCATCTGTTCCAAAAAATCTGCCGGCTGGCCGACGTGCAGTAGATTGGCACCTTCAAACACTGGATGAATAAGCGCTTTTCCACTTTTTTCAAGAATATAGGCATATCCGGATTCCCCGGAGGTAAAGGATAGCACGGTTTCTCTAAAGTCATTGATATCCACCAGATGGTTGAATTCATTTCTGTAGGCAGAGACGGAAATGATCCAGTCAAGGGGCTTATAATATGTCATATACAACGCTTTGGGACGTTTTTGTATCTCTTCGGGGTTTTTCCAGTCATACTCCAGATACCCGTCTTTGATCTTCAGCTGCTGCTGTATAAATGCAAACTCTGAAGCATTGCTGCCTTTTACCTGGTGGTCGGGGTGGATGATGACATCAGCGTTGCTGTTGATACAGTAAATATATCCACTGATGCCGATGGACTGATTGAGAAATATTTCTTCCAGAATATCTATGGCCTCCTGCCTGGTAAGCAGGCCGGACCGGTGCTTGCTGTAATAATATTCGGTCAGGTCAAGATTTTTTTCAGCGATGGCAGCCAGGCGGTTACGGATGGATGTGGCAGCGGTGGACTCCACAAGGGTGAACAGAGCTTCGGTGGTGAGTTTCAGTTCTTTTTCAATGCTGGTTTCCAGAATCTGTTTGACCTGGTAATAGGACAGGGTCCCGCCCACAAGGATAAGGGGTATGAATATGAGCAAAAATGACACCAGCAGCTTGTTTCTGAATTGTAATGTCTGAAATATCATGATATCAGTATCGGCTGTTACATCCTTTGCATTAAGGATTTTGAGGGTACACACCTGTGTTATTCGGATTAAAAATTCGCTTTTTGGCCGATTCTTTCAGCAATTTTGCCTGGTATAATGATTTGTCCGCAGCCTTGAGCATGGTTTTTGCCGAATGGATACCAGTGTCCTGAATGCAGCTGAGCCCGTAACTGAGCTGCACATGGAATAAGGTGTTATTTTCTGATACGGGAGTTGCAGCCAGCAAATTTTTTACCCGGTTCATATAGTGCGCTGCCCGGGACCGGCTGGTGGAGGGGAGAATAACCACAAATTCATCACCGGCAAAACGGGCCACGACATCTGAATCACGTTTGAGCCGGGTGAGGCAGTCGGCAGTGTGGCACAGGGCTTTGTCACCCATATCGTGGCCATGGGTATCATTGATGGTTTTAAAATCATCCAGATCTAAAAACAGCAGGGTCAATTGCAGTTCATATCTGCTGGCCCGTTGAAATTCCCGTTCCAGGATCCGTTCCATGACCCCCCGGTTTAAAAGCCCGGTCAAAGAATCGTGAAACGCCATGTACCGCAACCGTTCATGGGCCGTTACATTGGAAAGGCACAAAGACACCTTGACAGCCAGCCGCTCCAGCAGTGACGCATCAATATCAGGAGCAAACCGGTTTTTGTCCGGATCCGCCTGGTTGATACTGCCGACAATATTTCCGTCCAGGGTGATGGGGGCAATGGCAATGGAACCGATCTTCCAGTCAGGAAATCTGGGCACCAGTGCTTTATACTGGTCCAGGTCCTGATTGGCCAGCAAAGGAGTGCAACGGTTTTGGGTCACAGCCAGAAAGTCTTTTTTGGATACAAATGCGGTGGCGGTTTTGAGCAGGGTTGAATCGGTAATATTTTGGACCTGCGCTGCAATGGGGCTTTCTGTGATGATGCAGATCCAAATGTAGGGAAGAGAAAATTTTTCCCCTATTTCAAAGAGCAGTTTTTCCAAAAAATCCTGAAAATTAAGGATATTTAAAATACTGATTTCAATGTCATTGAATTTTTGAGATATTTCTTCATTTTCTTTCAGCAGTTCCAGCAGAGATGGTGCAATTTCCATTGTGGCCTCCAAAAGTTTGCTCGTGCCGTTGTCCAGCATATCGCTGCTCGGGCAGTGGAAAAGATTGATGAGCAGCTGTATTGACCATTATCCACCAATGGATGTCATATGGCTTATGGGTATATTCTTGGGCATGTTTTCACCAAGGGTATGAAACAAAGGCTTGTGCCCAAGAGCTGCCTGTATTATTCCTTTGAGCTGGATATCCGAAGCCCCGTTCCGAAGCGGGGTTAAAATATCTTTTTCATAATTATGAAGCAGGCAGGGCCTGAGGGTTCCCCGGGAGGTGAGCCGAAGGCGGTTGCACTCACTGCAGAAATGGGAAGAAATGGGGGTGATGAACCCAACCACTCCCGGTGCATCCTGGAGCTGAAATTTTTTGGCCGGACCGTCATTGGCTTTGTGTGGCATAGGGGTGAGAGGACCCAGTTCCGCCTCGATAATTTCGCTGATTTCTGTTGTCAGCATCTGCTGCTGTTTTTCCATGGGAGACTCTCCCATGGGCATATATTCAATGAAACGGATATGAAAGGGATATGTGCGGGTAAGACCTGCAATGGCGGCGATTTCATCATCATTGATGCCCCGGAGTACGACGGTATTGATCTTTACCGGTGCCATGCCCAGGGTATGTGCACTCATGATGGCATCCCATACCCTTTCAAATCTGTTCCGGCCGGTAATGGCGGCAAATCTGTCAGGGTCCAGGGTGTCCAGGCTGAAATTGAGCCGTTTGATGCCCATGTCCATGAGTGCCTGTATTTTATCACGGGTCAGAATCGCCCCGTTGGTGGTGATGGAAATATCTGATAGTACATCCATGCGGCACAGACGTTCCAGAAAGGAAAAAATGTCTTTTCTGACAAAGGGTTCCCCGCCGGTAACCCGCACCTTGGTGATACCCATTTCGCATGCCAGACGGGTAATTTTTAAAATTTCCTCATACGTGGCGATGTCATGGTGGGGGATGACAGCAAAAGGGGCTGCCGGCATACAGTATTGACAGCGGAAATTGCAGCGGTCCGTCACTGATATTCGCAGATAGTTTATGGACCGTCCGCCGGCAATCATACCCGGTCTGCACTAGTATAATGGGTCAGCAGGCTTTCCACCAGGCCGGGGATGGTATAGGGATCCGCCTCAATGGACGGGTTCAGCCCGAATGACCTGGCGGTATCAGAGGTAATGGGCCCGATGCTGGCAATGGTCACATCTTTCAATAATTTTGGGGCCAGTTCCGGATGCAGCAGGGACATGAAATTGGACACGGTGGAGGAACTGGTGAATGTGACAGCATCCACCTGTTTTTTTTCCAGCAGGGAAATAAGGGTTGGTCCGGCATCTTTGTCCGGCACTGTTTCATAGGCGGTTACCTCATCCACCACAGCCCCCATTTTTGTCAGTTCTTCGGGCAGGATGGTCCGGGCTTTTTTCGCCCGGGGCAGCAGTACTTTTTTCCCCTGGATATCCGTTTGTGCAAACGCTTCCACAACGGATTCAGCCCGGAAAGTTCGCGGCAGAATATCGCTGATAATGCCAAAATCTGCCAGCCGTTCTTTGGTGACCGGTCCGATGCAGGCAAATTTGAGGTGTCCTAAGATTCTGACATCCAAGCCCATGCCAAACAGGGTGTCAAAAAAAGATTTTACCCCGTTGACGGAGGTGAAGACCAGCCAGTCATAGT
>JAIVHE010000363.1:0-2834 GCA_020201255.1 Desulfobacteraceae bacterium | reverse complement strand
ACACCCATGAGAAACACCAGGGTGGCATCGGACCGGGCAAATATATCCCACTGCATGCGGGAATTTTCCCTGGCCGGATCTTCATGGCCGGTGATAAAGGAAACAAAGGCGGTATGGTCTCTGTGGGTAACGGGGATGCCGGCGTAGGCAGGTGCGGATATGGCGGATGTGACACCGGGTATGACCTCATAGGCAATACCTGCGGCCAGCAGTTTTTGTGCCTCTTCCGCACCCCTGCCGAACACAAAGGGATCTCCCCCTTTGAGCCTGGCTACCTCCAGTCCCTGCCCGGCCTTTTCAATAAGCAGGAGGTTGATTTCATCCTGGGTCAGGGTATGGTCTCCCCCTTTTTTGCCCACATAGATGATCTGGGCATCTTTTCGTGCATATTCCAGAAGAGATGGAGAGGCCAGGTAATCATATACCACCACGTCAGCCTGTTGAATGCAGGTTATGGCCTTGAGGGTGACAAGTCCCGGATCACCCGGACCTGCTCCGATCAAATATACCCTGCCTGGTTTATCGGTCATGTGCGTTCACTGTCTCCAAAATCTGTTTTCCGCCGTTTTCAAGGACCTTTATTGCCAGTTGCCTGCCATGGGTCTCCACCATATCCACGGGAGAAATCATCTGTTCTCTGACCAGGTGCCGGCCGTCTTCCGATGCCACCACAGCGGTAAGATGTACCTGGTTTTCCACCATTTTGCCGAAACAGGCCACCGGAATATGGCAGGATCCTTCGATCTGCTGTAAAAATGCGCGTTCCCCCTGCACACAGGTGCGGGTTTCAAAATGGTCCAGGGTTGACAGTATGCGGGCCATTTTTTGGTCATCCTTTCGGGTTTCAATACACAACGCCCCCTGTCCCACAGCCGGAATCATGAGGGTATCATCCAGATACTGGGTGATCTGGTCTGCCTGACCCAGACGGATTAGTCCGGCTGCTGCCAGGACAATGGCATCATATTCTCCGGAGGCAAGTTTGCCTATTCTGGTGTCCAGGTTTCCCCGTATGGAGACCATTTCCAGGTCCGGCCGGGCATGTTTGAGCTGGGAAGCCCGCCGCAGACTGGATGTTCCGATTGTAGCCCCGGGAGGATAATCAGCCAGGAGCCGGCCCTGTCTGGAAATCAACACATCAAACGGATTTTCCCGGCAGGGTATGGCCCCGATGGTCAATCCCGGGGGCAGGGCACCGGGCATATCTTTCATGCTGTGCACTGCCAGGTGGATCTCGTTGTTGAGCAGGGCGGTTTCTATTTCTTTGACAAACAGCCCTTTGCCGCCCACCATGGCCAGGGGCCTGTCCGTGATGCGGTCCCCCGTGGTCTTGATCACGGAGATGGTCACAGTGATGTCACAAAAGGCGGATGTGATCAGTTTCTTTACATGCTCGGCCTGCCACAGGGCCAGCCGGCTGCCCCTGGTGCCGATACGTATATCATTTTTCATTACAGTATCCACACCAGCATTATCCCACCCCGCAGGATGCACAACTGCCGGCGGAACAGCTGCCGCAGGCGGAGGAAGCCGAAGAAGCGGTTACCTGGCTTTCGCCGCCGGGACCTGTGGATTTGGATATAAATCCGCACCTGGATAATAGCCGTGATAACTCCTTGCTGTCACACCCGGGACAGGCAGGCGTATCACCTCCCAGAACAAGAATTTCAAATTCTTTTTTGCAGCTGTTGCATGTATATTCATAAATCGGCATGGTACACCTCAGTGATAATTGTCGTCTAAAAAAAACAATATAAGGGGTTTGGGGCTGTTTTTCAAGGGAAAGACCAAAGATAAATTGCCGAGGTCGGAGAGTCCGCTCTTTTGATCAGGCAAATTTTTTGGTTTTATCATATCCCCGGGAGGATTTTGTCAATTGCCGTACCTGTTCCAGCCTGTACTGGAAAATAGTGTTTTCCGGCTCCAATGCCACGCTTTTTTGGGCAAAGGTCAGGGCGATTTTCAGGTTGCGTTTTCTCAATGCCATGGCCAGGGCATATCCGGACAAGGCAACGGGGTCTGTTGGTTTGAGTTTGACAGCTGTATTAAAGGCAGCCCCGGCCTTGTCCAGGGCCTTACGGTCAAGGAAGATCTCGCCCATGGTCCGGAAGGCCATGCTGGATTCCGGATGTATGCGGGATGCTGCTTCCAGGTGGGGCAGGGCCTGGTCATATTCTTGTGTCTTGAACAACAGATGACCCAAAAGCAGTTCCACTTCAAAAACCGTAGGGTCGATGCCATGGGCTTTTTTCAAAAAAAACAACGCCTTGTCCGTATTATCCAGGATCTGGTGGATCAGACCCAGGTTGTAAATTACCATTATCTCTCTGGGATTAATGTCCATGGCGCTGGTAAAGGAGGCTCTGGCTTTTTCCAGTTCTCCGGTCACACCGAAACACACCCCCAGGCTGTTCATGAGGTTGATATTTTTGGGTTCCAGTAAAAGTCCCTGTTCATATTCCTGCACCGCTGCTTCATATTGTCCCAACTGGTAGAGGCGGTCTCCACTGATGTTCAATGAGATGCCGTCAAAATGCTTCATATGGCCGGGGCCGAAAAAAGCAGCATGGTCAATGGCTTTGAGGGCATTGGCAAAAACCTGGGAACCAGAAAAGGTGTGAAACGGAAAAAATGCCACGCCCACCAGAAGTTCCGCTTTCAGGGCATGGGAAATCTTGTCTTTAAGGGATTCCAGCAGATCCATGGCTTTGCTCTGGTTATCATAGTCCCAGAAAACCAGAACAAAGGCAGTGGGATCCAGTGCTTCCCAGATCCCTCTTTTTTTGTCCAGCACCGAGTGAAAGCAGGCTTCAAAAATATCCCTGGCTTTTTCC
>JAIVHE010000362.1 GCA_020201255.1 Desulfobacteraceae bacterium | reverse complement strand
GGAAATTGCTTCCAGAAGGGGTTCGGGCTGGGGTTTGGGCACCAGTACATTGGCCCATCCCATGCGCACTGCAAGGTTCATGGAAACAGACATGCCGAAAACATGGAAAAAGGGCAGGGCACCGAGCATGATTTCCCCTCCTTTTTCAAATTCAGGAAACCATGCTTCAATCTGCTGGATCTGACAGGCAATGTTTTTATGGGTAAGCATTACCCCTTTGGACACGCCTGTGGTGCCGCCGGTATACTGGTACATGGCCACATCATCCAGAGAGATATCTGCCTGGGTGCTGTCCGGAGAATATTTGGCCATGAGATCCTTGAATGTGTACAGATCATTTGCTTGGGAAACCGTTGCCACCAGGCCTTTTTTCTTGGCCACCAGGGGAAAGAGAAGTCGTTTGACAAAGGGAAGATAATCCCCGATAGAGGTGTAGACAATGGTTTTAATACTGGTTTTTTCCCGCAGTTTCACCATCCGGTCGGCCAGCAGATCCAGAGTGATGAGGAATGTGGACCCGGAATCGGTGAACTGATGTTCCAGTTCCCGGTCTGAGTAAAGGGGATTGTTGAATACTACGATGCCCCCGATTCTAAGGGTTGCATAATAGGCGACCACACAGGGAATCACATTGGGCAAAAGGATGGCAACACTGTCCCCTTTTTTGATGCCGTAATCCTTGAGGGCGGCGGAAAATCTGCCCACCATATCATCCAGTTCCCTGAAGGTCACGGTATAGCCCTGGAAGATCAGGGCAGGTTTGTCCGGGAACTGTTTTGCCGATTCAGTCAGGTACTGGGGAACCAGCATATCCGTGAAGTTAATGGTTGGTTCAATACCAGGTTCATAGGACTTTACCCAGATTTTTTGTGCATAAACGCTTTGATCTGTCAAGATCAGCTCCTTTCACTAATAATGTCGGATTATATCCAAATTGTAATATCAAAAGAATATGTTGTGATTTGAATAAATTTAAAGAAGCACCTGTGTCAAGGAAAAAATGAAAAATACAAACAATGTTCAGGTTGAAAAAATACAATTTGGATAAAAATAAAAAACAGGGTATTGTTACGTCCATTGATGGTGTATATTTAAAAAAAAGAGCGTTTCTTTATATCCGTACAAGGTTGCAAATGAAACATATAGGCCTGGTATCTGCAGAAGACAGTTTTGAAATTACGGATCTCCGGATAAAAGAATTCAAAAATGCCAGAGATTTTGAGTTATTGAAACCAGAACAGCTTTATTGGAATAATACAGATGAAGCCAATCCAGTAATTGCTGTGTGGGACGAAAGCCAGAAGATTATCGCCACCCTCCGATTGATCCGGGTGAACGATCTTCGGGAAACCAGTAACATGCTGGAAGCAGATATTCCGGTGAAAGTCAGCTTTCCGGGTCTGGTGTTCAATGCAGCAGCCACCAGAAAATCCTTCCGCACACAAGGGTTTAATCAGCTGTTGCGGTATTATTGTATACAGGCCGCCATGGGACATAAGATCCAGTGTCTGTTCAGTCCGGTATACCAGACCGCACCCAGGGTGGCATTCATGGAAAAACTGGGATATTCCTGCCATGTTTTCACCAATACCTGGCAGAACAAATTGGCACCCCATTGTCCCCGGGTGCTGGCGGTACTGGAACAGGACCGTTTTTTAACCGCCCTGTTCATACTTGAAAAAGCAATTCCAGATCTGATCAAAAGATTCCCCTGGAAGGGGAATCCTATTCATCTATAGCGCCAATTTTTCGATAGATTTCATCTGCAGCTCCCAGAATATCAATGGAGGGGTTGTATCCTACAATGGTGGCAGCTTCAATGTTCAGGGAAATGGAAAATTCTTTTCCTGTATCCATGGGCATTTTACCGGGATCTGCTCCCTGTAAAATTTTTATTGCATATTCTGCACTTTGGTAACCGAACTTTTCCTTGTTCCGGCCGATACCGATCACAATTCCTTTTTTAATATAAATAGGTGCACCAGCACTGGGCAGGCTGTGCTTTTTAAAACATTCAAAAAACAGATCAAAATTTTGATCAAAGGTGTTGGATATCTGTACGTAAAAAACATCCACTTTCGGCGCTATTTCATCCAGGGCAGATTGCATGTTTTCCCTGATTACCTTCCTTGGAAAGGTTTTATTGTTTTCATCTCTGAGTGCAAATCCCCTGGTATGAAATTCAAACTTTTGATCCTGACTGAGTTCTGTGATTTGTTTTACCGTTCCTTCATGGCTTGGTGATCCTTTCAAATATATCAAACCGATGCTTTTGAATGCCATTAGTTCATGGAGCAGATGAATGCCGATACCTATATAATCCTGTGTTTCCACCCCGGTAAAATTAGCACCGGAACCCTTCCAGTCGGTGATAATACCCGAAGTTTCAGGGGCGCCCAGGTCAGTGAAAACGATGGGGGTTGTTTTAATTTCTTTGATGATGCGCTGTGTTGACTGGGTGCCTATGGAAAAAATCAGGTCAACATCATCCCGGTTCTCTATTTTGTTGATGAACATATCCAGGGCTGTAATATCGCTGTCGGCATTATATTCTTCCAAAGTGATTCTATCTGCCAGCGCAGACTGGGAAACTCCCTGTTTAAAGCCTTTAAGGGATAATTCATAGGGCGGAAAACGCTGGTGCTGGATGGAAACGATGTGATAGTTTTCAGCCTGGGCACTTGTAAAAAAAATACATGCAAAAACGGCTGCGGAAAAAATCATTTGGATCAGTTTTGGTAACATTTTGTTAATTTCCTGTAATATAAATTCCTGTAATATAATTTCCTGTTTGTATTGATCATGCTTCAGGCCTGAAGCAGAAGAAAAATATCATATTTCCAATTATGCACAATACCCCGCCCAGGACAATGGCAGTATGAATATCATACAGGCCTGCAAAAAAACCAAAAAAAACCGGTCCCAGAGCACTGCCCACTCGTTCAAAAGAGTTGTAAACCGAAAGGGCGGTTCTGGTGCCTGTTTTTTTAGCAGTCCTGGTATGTAAGAGCAAACCGGACTGGGCCGGAAAGGTAATGCTGTTGGTTATGCCTAAAATCAACAGGGTGATGATAACGAATACAGCTGTTACCGATACCGGACCTGCCGTGACAAAATAAAACAGCATCAGTACTGATCCCACCAGCATGTTGGCGGCAATCACAAAAATTCTGCTGTGCCGTATCTGTCGTATTCGGCGGTTCAAAAAACCAGCCAGCAATACACTTGGAAGTGTGTAAAACATCATGATCCGACCAATATCAGAATACACAAAATTCGGTTGCAACAAAATGGGGAGTGCGTAATAAAAATATCCGATAAAAATAATGCGGGTGATGATTCCGTGCAGCATCACGCAGATTAAATTCATATCCCGGATGCCGGATTGAAAAAAAACGGTCAATCCAATTTTTGCAGCGTCATGGCCACTGTTTTTTTTGTCGGGAATAACCTCCTTAACAAACGCCTTATCCGCAAGGATCATATAATCAAACACAAAGATCAGCAACACCATGGCAGCAGCGGCAAAAAAAACAAACTGATAGGAAAAATATTCCACCAGGATGCTGCCGATAATGATACTGCAAAACAGTCCCCCGGAAAATGCAGCAGTGAAACCAGCCAGATGAAATGCCTGGTTTTTTTGTGTGGCATGTTCAACAATGAATTGTTTGCAATAGATCACGATAAAAGCAAACCCGACTGCACATAGAATCCTGCCGAAAATCAGTTGCAGTATATCATTGGAAAGGCCGCAGAAAACAAGGCCCGCTGAAGTGCAGAACGTTCCTATTCCAATGGCATGATCCAGACTGATCCATCGTCTGAAAAAATTGCTGCCCATAAACAGCATGAAAATAAAGATGGCAATCATGTAACAGGTAATAGGCAGTCCCATGAGAATCTCATCGGAAAAAATACCGGATAAAATGGTTTTTTGGGCCAGTAGTTCTCTGGAAAAAAGCGGCAAAAAACTGGCCTGCAGATTGGCTCCCAAAAAGAAAATAAATACAATCGGCCGGATTTGGGAAGGGTCTTTGGCAGTTTTTATTCGATCCTGCCTGATCATCATACTCAGCAGGGCAGTCCGCTGATTTTTAACTTCCTGGAGAAAAGCATTCCTGCCGTAAAAGACATGAGATAAGAACAAGGCACAGGCTTGGTTAATATTTGCAAGAACTTGGTGGACCTGCTGTGTCCGAACAGTTATTAACTGTCTGACCCGGGCTGTGAGCCTGTAAAAATCAGGGGGCATACCAGGCGGATGATACGGATGTAATTCCCGGATCATGGTGTTGATGCTGTGAATGGACTCCCTGAAAGGAACCACCACCAGTTTCGAAGCAAAAAAACGGATGATTTCATAAGTGATGATCAATCCGGCGATAACAATGGTGATGAGATCAAACAACATGGAAACCATTTTTTGGTTCAGTTCTTTGCCCAGGCCAAGACAAATCTCTCCTGCCTGGCTGCTGTTATCCGGCCCAATCCCGGCGCTGTCCGGAATGGGTATTATGATTTCTCTGATAGCATCAGTATCTCTTTGGGCGGCAAACAATATTTTTTCCTGGACCCTTATATGGATATAGGCCAGTTCCGGCGTATTTTCCAGAATGTCCTTTAAAAACGGGGTCATTCCTCCCAAAGACTGAATGGGAATGCCAAAACCCAGAGCGTATGCAATTTCATTTTGCACCACTTCCCCCAACTCCTGCAATTGCGCCACACTCTGTTTCTCATATGCTGTTTTGAACATGGCTGCATTGAAAAACATGTACAAACCATGGGAAAAACAGACAAAAACAAGAACAATAAGAATGATACGGTTGCTTTTCATAAGGCGTGATCTTTGGGTCAGTTTATATT
>JAIVHE010000062.1 GCA_020201255.1 Desulfobacteraceae bacterium | reverse complement strand
CCGGGATATCCTTCCACGGTTTTATCCGGCTCATCCGGATCCAGGAAATCTGTCAATGATTCGGTCTGTATCCAGTCGGTTTTGCGTTGTTCCGCTGATGTCGTCCGGGTGACATCCAGAATCTGCACATCCTTGAACCCGGCCCGGACCAGCCAGGATTCCATGGCAAGCAGATCCGGTATAAAATAGACATTGCGCATCTTGGCATACCGATCCTTTGGAAACAGACAAAGGTTATTTCGTCCCTGGAGTACCAGGTTTTCCAGAACAATATGACCGGAAGGTTTCAGGGTTTTGTGAATATCTTTGAGCATGTCCACAGGAGATCTGCGGTGGTACAGGACCCCCATGCAGAACACCAGATCAAAAAAGCCATCCATTGGAGGCAGGTGTTCATGGGCCACCGGCAGGCAGAACACATTTTCCCGGCCCAAAAACTTCTGCACGGCCAGGTATTGATAATAAAACGCACTCTGGGGTTCCAGACCCAGAACGAACAGGGGGTTTTTGGCTGCCATGCGGAACATGTAATACCCGTTGCTGGAACCGATATCCAGGATTCGCATGCCGGTCAGATCCGGCAGATGAGGAGCCACCCGGTTCCATTTCATATCCGAGCGCCATTCCGCATCCACATGGATGCCGAACAGGTCAAACGGTCCTTTGCGCCAGGGAGCCAGCTGCATAAGCTGCTGTGTGAGCAACAGCCGCTCCTTTTGTGATATATCAGATGCCGCACCAGCCCGGACAGCCGGGGCATCAACATCTTTCACAGAAGGAACCAGATCGGGGATGGCATCTACCACCTGTTTGTACCGCAGAAAATTGCCGGCAGGATGTGCCAGAAATGCCTGCTTTTCCCTGATCAAACCAGCCAGGGTTTCATAATACGGATCCAGGTCGAATCTTTTGTGGTGTGATAAAAAGGTTTCCATGGAAAAAATGTTATCTGTTCTGGATTTGGTCATTACAAAACGGGTTGCCCTGCAGGTCCTTCACCGCCATGATGGCACTGAAATTAAACCATTTGAGCCAGACATCCACAAAGCTGAACCCGGCTTTGTGCAACCGCTGAAAATGGGTATCCAGGGTATCGGGAACCAGCACTTTTTCCAGGGCATCGCGTTTCTGGCTGATTTCAAGATCAGAATACCCGTTCTCCCGTTTGAACTGCCGGTACATGTCCAACTGCAGGCTGTTGACCGATGGTTCCGGGTGAACGGTTTTTTCCATCAGCAGCAGGATACCGCCCGGCACCAGCCCTGAAAATATTCGGCGGACAAAATCATCCCGCCCGGCTTTTTCCAGAAACTGCAGGGTCAGGTTGACCACCACCACCGAGGCCTTTTCAATGCGGATATCTTCCATGGATCCGCAGACCAGATCGATTGAGCCGCAACACTTTGCCCTTTGTAACCGGTGCTGATATTTTTCCAGCATGGGCCAGGATGTGTCCACTCCCACCATGGTAAAGGCATGGTGCTGGAGCTGCTCACAGATCATCAGCCCCAGGTTGCCGTGGGAGCAACCCAGATCATACATCCGGGTGCCTGCCTGATAAAAACGGCAGGCCAGCCGGGCCTGGCGATGGATGCTCTCCCTGTACAGGGGAACCGATCGCACCAGCATATCATCAAACACCTTTGCCACCTCCCGGTTGAAGGCAAAGGGTTTGATCCGGCTGCGTTTTCTGGCAAATACCCGGTCACGTTCCATGATTATTTTTTCCTTTCAAAAATATGCACAAATCATGTGCACAAATCTTATATCCGATTTCAAAAAATAGTTCAAGGCAACGGTTTTGTGAGCCTTTCATTACCCCTTGACTATCTTTGTTTCATAATGGTATCTACTGATCACATACCTTTTGCTGTGTATAAGCCGGCAAAGGTGAACAGTGTAGACTAGGAGGAGGTATATTTCATGGAAATACTGGGTATTGATGTTGGCTTTGGATTCACAAAAGCCTATAACGGAAAGAACTCCGTAATTTTTAAATCCCTTATGGGAGATGCAGCCGATATCCAGTTTCAATCCTCTCTGGGCGATGCAGCCTCCACTTCAAAACTGCATATCACCCTTGAGGATAAAACCTATTTTCTCGGGTCTTATGCGGAACAACAGTCCACCATTCCTGAATTCACCCTTGACCAGGAAAAACTGGTGGAAAATTTTGTCAAAATCCTTGCCATTGCAGCTGCCGGCATCTGCACCGACACAAATGGTCCCATACATGTGGTTACCGGTCTGCCGGTGGGATATCTTCGCCGTGATTCCAAACGGTTGAAAGAGATGATCCAGGGGGTGCATGAAATTACCTATCACAACCAGAACGGTGCAGATGTATTCCGGCGGATACATATTGACAAAATCCATGTTATCCCCCAGCCCATAGGCTCTATTTTCAACCTTATTTTTGATGAATACGGCAAGATCAAAAACAAAGACCTGGCTGTCCAGAAACTGGGAGTGGTGGATATCGGGTTCAAAACCACGGATTTTTCCATATTCGACCACCTCCAGTATATTGAGCGGGGATCCTCTACCATGGAAACAGGGATTTCCAAATGCTTTTCCGCAGTGGCCAACAAACTGCGCCAGGAAAGCAATATCAATATCGAACTCTACCGGATTTTCAAATTCATGACATCAGGCACCATCAAGATCCGGGGCAAGGAATACAATATCACCAACCTGAAAAAGCGGGTATATACCCATGCAGCAGCAGCCATTGCAGCAGACCTGAACCGGTTATGGGAAAATGACTGGGATATCGACTCCATTATCCTGTCCGGCGGAGGCAGTATTGAACTGGCCGATTATCTGATTCCCAATATTGAAGGCAATGTCATCCCCATATCCAAAGAGATCGATCCAAGATTCAACAATGTCCAGGGCTACTGCAAATTTGGACAATACAAATGGAATACCGCAAAACCCACTCCCAAAAAACAAGACCATCCTGCTCCGCCTGCGGATAAAAAAAAAATGAATGAAGCAGATAATGAAACAAAGACCGAAACAACCGCATCCGATGAGAACACCCAGGATCCGGACAAGACAGACAAGCCCGGCAAGGGACTTTCCTGGCTCCGGCGCTAACCTATGGGAGATCCTATGACCCCCCGGGAAATGACCCGGCTGCTGGCCCGGGTGGCAGACGGTGGCATCAGCGTGGCAGAGGCACAAGAAAAGCTCCTTTGTCCGGCATTTGAATCCATTGGATTTGCCCGCATCGACCACCACCGATCCCTGAGAAAAGGATTTCCAGAGGTGATTTTCGGCCTGGGAAAAACCAGTGAACAGATTATCGGAATCCTGGAAAAAATGGTGCTCCGGGAAAATATTATCCTTGTGACCCGCATTGAACCTGCCATGGCAAAAACCGTTATGGAACGGTTTACATCAGCGCAATACCATCCAGAAGCCAGGCTTTTGTGCATCCGGAAAAAAGCGCCTGAAATAACCGGAATCGGAACCGTTCTCATCATATCTGCCGGCACTTCCGATATCCCTGTGGCACAAGAGGCCGCCCTGACAGCCCGGGCCATGGGCAACCGGGTGGAAACCCTGTTTGATGTGGGAGTGGCAGGAATTCACAGGCTTTTTGCCTACCAGCAGATGATCCTGGATGCCAGTGTGATCATTGTGGTGGCCGGCATGGAAGGCGCCCTGCCCTCGGTGGTGGGAGGGATGGTGGGATCCCCTGTCATTGCCGTTCCCACCAGCATCGGATACGGCACAAGTTTCGGGGGGATGACCGCACTTTTGGGCATGCTCAATTCCTGTGCATCCAATATTGCGGTGGTAAATATTGACAACGGATTCGGGGCCGGGTACATGGCCTCTGCCATCAACCATGTGGCACGGCCAAAAACCTGACGCAACGTTCGAAGTTGTTTGATTCAGGAGGGGTTATCCTTACCGAAGTCCGAAAGTTGAGATCCTGACATTCTGTTCACTATGGATGCCTTTGCTTTCCATATATTCATGGCATGTTATATGAAATTTTGATGCATATTGTTTTTTTCCTTGACAGGTCAAAAATTTATATATAATAAATTAATTTTATACAAAGTGAATAAAATATGACAACCAATTATGTGACCATACTGCTAGTCCTCATTATTATCGTGGAGGTGATTATTAACACCTCCAGGCGAAGGGGCTCCTAGTGGCATAAACCAGTTTTCACGTTAAAAGCCGTTATCAGCCCCGGGAGGGCAGATAACGGCTTTTTTGCTTTTAAGGAGATGACCATGCGAAGCCATATTGCAACAAAAGGGGTACAAAGAGCCCCCCACAGGAGCCTAATGAAGGCCCTGGGACTGACCGACAGAGAAATCAACCAGCCCATCATCGGTATTGCCAACGCCGCCAATGAACTCATCCCCGGCCACATGCACCTGGATACCCTGGTTGCGGCCGTAAAAACCGGTATCAGCATGGCCGGCGGCACGCCCATGGAATTTTCCACCATCGGGGTGTGTGACGGCATTGCCATGAACCACGCGGGCATGCATTATTCTCTGGCCTCCCGGGAACTGATTGCCGATTCCATTGAAGTGACTGCCATGGCCCACCCCTTTGATGCCATTGTCATGGTGCCCAACTGCGACAAAATCGTTCCGGGCATGCTCATGGCGGCGGCCCGGCTCAATATTCCGGCTGTTTTCATCAGCGGCGGGCCCATGCTGGCCGGCCGGGACCCAGAAGACCACACCCGCAAAATTGATCTGGTTTCGGTGTTTGAAGCAGTGGGCGCGGTGCGGTCCGGACGTATGGATGAAAAAGACCTGGCTGCTGTAGAAGACTGTGCCTGCCCCACCTGCGGCTCCTGCGCCGGCATGTTCACGGCCAATTCCATGAACTG
>JAIVHE010000361.1 GCA_020201255.1 Desulfobacteraceae bacterium | reverse complement strand
GCCCGGCAACTTCATCCCGATGTTATCCTGATGGATATCAACATGCCGGGGATGGACGGCATTCAGGCTACCCGGATTATTCGTTCGGAGCTTCCCTGTGTGCGCATCATCGGCCTCTCCATGCATGACAAGCAGGATATGGCGGATCAGATGATACAAGCCGGGGCTTCTGCTTACTGTGCGAAAGACGGTTCCACGGATGAGCTTATTTCTGTAATCCGTCGATCGGATTGACATTGTTGTGGTGATCACCTGAGCAAGGGATGTTTTTTTCATTGTGAGTATAAGAGCCTGGTCAAGGTTTATTCTCACATAAATAAAAATTCCCAGGTTCATTTACTTTAGGATACCATGAATATTCAAAACCTGATAGGATCAATTTTCTGAGGGTAATGGTCGCAAAAAGATTGGGTGTTGGAAAAATTCTTCATAGGCAAATTATGCAAGGTGAAGTGTTAGAAAAAGTGAATTGCATCCTGTTCTGTTTGGGTAAATTCAAAAAAATGGGTTTTCAGCTGTGAAAAATTGGTGCATTGTACATTTATGTATGTTTGAACAGGAAGACAAGATTCTGTATGACCTCGATGGATTCTCAAGAATTTTGGGGTTGATTTGATACTGGCGTCGAACGGTTATCTTGTAGCCTATTGGCAGCATTGATTTTAAGGGAATACCAGGGCAAAGGTGTTGAAGATGATTGAAGAGCCTTCATACGAAGAGCTGGAGCAGCGAGTTCATGAATTGGAGAAAGCTGAATCAGAACGTAAGCATATGGAAGAGGATCTGCTTGATAATGAGGCAAAATTCAGGTTGCTTGCCGAAAACATGAACGACATCCTCTGGACAGCCGATCTTGGTATGAATATTACCTACCTGAGTCCCTCCATAGAGAAGGTATTGGGTTTTACTATCGAGGAGCGATTGAAGCAATCCCCTCAGGAACAAATGCCACCTGAGTCACTTCAATTGGCAGCAGAAAGGTTGGCCGAAGAATTAGAGTTCGATGGGGTAAGAAATCCCAAAAGATATTCTTGTCTTGAGATTGACTTCTTTCATAAGGATGGGTCTCTTCGGTGTCTGGATACTTCCCTGACCTTTATTCGGAATGAACATGGAAAACCCGTTGGAATACATGGCATATCAAGAGATATTACCGAACGTAAACAGGCCAAGAAGGCTTTGCAGGAGAGCGAGAATAAATACCGGTTTATCACGGAATGGATAACAGACATAGTCTGGACCATGGATCTTGATTTAAGAACTACCTACGTGAGCCCTTCCATTACAAAGATGTTAGGCTTCACCCCAGAAGAGCGAATGCAGCAGAAAGCCACAGAAATAATGACGTCGGAATCCTATTCAAAGGTTATGTCTGATTTTGCACAAGAAATGAAGAAGGAAAATCTGAATTCTGCAAGATTTTTAAAGATTGATGCAGAGTTTTATCACAAAGCCGGTCACACTCTCTGGATGGAAAGTGTGGTTCGTCCGATTCAGGATCAAGACGGTTCAATCACAGGGATTCACGGGGTATCGAGAGACATAACCGAGCGCAAGCTGGCAGAGGAGGTGCTGCGGGAAAGTGAAGAAAAGTACCGCTACCTATCCAAGATGCTCCGCCTAATATGTGACAACGTTCCGGATATGATCTGGGCAAAAGATCTGGAAAAGAGATTCACTTTTGCCAATAAGGCCATTTGCAGACATCTGCTGAATGCAGCTGATACAGATGAACCCATTGGAAAAACCGACCTGTTCTTTGCGGAACGTGAGCGCAACCGCTTTCCAGACAATCCTGACTGGCACACCTTTGGAGAGATATGCCGGGACACCGACACCATTACAATAGAAAAGGGCGTGCCGTGCCATTTTAACGAATACGGCAATGTTAACGGTAAATTTCTTTTTCTTAGTGTTCACAAGGCTCCATTTTTCAATGAACAAGGAAAAATGATAGGGACAGTGGGCTCGGCACAGGATATAACGGAAAGAAAACTGGCAGAGCAAGCCCTCCAATACAGCCACGATAAATTCGAAGCCGTTCTCAACAATCTGGATTCAATTGTTTATATTGTCGATATGAAGTCATATGAAATACTTTTTATGAACAAGTACATGAAAAAGGAGGTCGACGAGGATTTTACTGGCAGAACCTGCTGGCAGTGTATCCATGAGAATCAAACGGGCCCCTGTGAATTTTGCACAAATGACAGGCTTATTGATGGGGATGGGAATCCCACAGGACTTTATGTATGGGAATTTTATAATAAAAAAATGAACAAATGGTATGAATGCCATGACCAGGCCATTCCTTGGACAGACGGGCGTTTAGTCCGAATGGAAAAAGCCTTTGATATCACAGAACAAAAAAAGATGAAAAATCAACTTGAAGAGCTGGTTGAAGAACGAACTGCTGAATTGAAAGATACGAACACCACTTTAACAATATTACTAAATAAACGAGTGAAGGATCAAGAAAATATTGAAGGTAAAATTCTTGCCAACTATCAATCTTTGATAGAGCCTCTTTTAAATAGATTGAAAAAAAACACAGCCAATAAAAATCAACACAATTTATTGGAGATACTTGAATCAAATCTTGCAAGCATGCTCTCTCCATTTTCTCAAAAGCTCACTGATCCAATGATTCAATTAACGCCGAAAGAACTTCAAATTGCCTCTTTTATCAAACAAGATTATTCAAACAAAGAAATTGCAGAAACCTTCAATTGTTCAGTCCGAACCATAGACACTCACAGAAACAATATTCGCAATAAACTGGACATTAAAAACAAAAAGATCAACCTTAAAACATATTTAATGACCTTTCACTAAAATTTAATAAAAGCTTATTTTGACTAAGCATTAAATAGTCTTTTTTTCAGCAAATAACGTTGTTGCTTTGCAGTGTCTTAAGGTGTATATATTCCCAAAATTTCATGTAGTTTTATTCATTTTGGGATTTAATATGAAATCCATTGAAACCTCTAAGGTGCTTGTCATTGATGATGAAACAGCGATATTGAGAATGCTGGCCATGGCATTGTCCAGAAAAGGGTACCAGGTAGATACAGCGGACAGCGGTGAAAAAGGCCTAAAAAAACTGCAGTCCAATGATTACGGTCTGGTGATTACCGATATGGTGATGGGCAGTATGTCTGGAGATGATGTGCTGGAAAATGTCAGAGAACTGAAAGGGGACAGTATCCCAGTGATAGCCATGTCAGGCACCCCCTGGCTGATGGATGAGCACCAGTTTGATGCAGTCCTTCCCAAACCCTATCCATTGAAACTGCTTTTTGAGATTATGGAGAATATGTTATCTCCTACAGGTGCTTGAATATTAGCCCACTAAACTTGCCTTTTATCAAGCGGAAACACAAATGCATGAAGCGGTCATTATGCTATCACCTTCCCACCGAGTTTTATGTGCATCTATCCCCTATGGCAGGATAGATGTTGCCTCAACTGAATAATAAATCAGGGGCAATGATTACCCACCCCAAAAAAAACTTTCATCCATTGATGGTGAGCTCAAGTATGATTATCCCGTACCAGAAATTTTCCATGGCTTTTTTATAAAGGATACCGACAGTATTCTAAATTTACCAGCTGGGTAAATTCCCACTCGAAAAAGAGTTTAGAACATATGCCGTGAATCAGGACCGTCTTCCGGAAAAGACTCAATGTGTGTGTATATTCCGGAAAAATTTCGAGATTGGCTGGAGGTGGCTCAGGTACAGATTCGCGGGTATACAACTGGTTTGATTTTGTGACAGTGCCGGTCATATTTTCCGGTGAATGTCAGGCAAGCATGAGTCCCATCAGCTCTTTCATGATTTTGGCGGCCGCCATGGCCGTACGTCCGGACGGGTCCTGCCGGGGATTGAATTACGAGGAATGTTCATCCCAGGGGATCCCCAGAAGGCAGACAGTTCGGTGTGTGATCATTGGCGGCAACGCTCCTCAGGTTAGCTTTTTTTCAGAATTTTTTCGATGACATCGGCAAAGGTTTGCTGTTCCAGCGGGGTGAGCCCGGACACGATTTTTCGGGTCATTTTCAGGTGAAACTCATGGTGTTCCCGGAAACAGGCCTCCCCTTCAGGGGTCAGCTCGATGAGAAAGGCGCGCCGGTCTGAGCGGTGGGGGGTGCGTTTGAGCAGGTGTTTATACGTATCACACCCGGGGAGCAAAGAAAAACAGATATATAATTTGGTATTCAAATATATTGAATTTCTGTTGGATCGGCTGCTGCGGTATCTGTTGATTTTTATTAGCATTCTATTATTATCAATTAAGGTTGACTTTCATTGGGTGAAACAACTATAGATAAAGACTATGTGTTTTTACTGTATGACAATGCGGCAAAAAGGGAGGAAAACAGCATGAAAATATTGAAAATCGACCACTTGGGCATTGCGGTAAACAGCATTGACGGCCGCAAAAATTTTTGGACGGACGGACTGGGGCTTTCTCTGGAAGGCACGGAAACCGTGGCGGAACAAAAGGTGACCACTGCATTTTTGCCGGTGGGAGAAAGTGAGGTGGAGCTGCTGGAATCCACCGCTCCTGACGGTCCCATCGCCAAATATATTGAGAAAAAAGGGGAAGGGATACAGCATGTGGCCTTTCAGGTGGAAAATATTGAACAGGCACTGGCGGAACTCAAGGAAAAAGGCATTCAGCTGATTGATGAAACCCCCAGAAAGGGTGCCGGTGGTGCCAAAATTGCTTTTCTGCACCCCAAAGCAACCGCAGGTGTTCTTGTGGAATTGTGTGAAAGATAACATAGGCTGAATCCCAAAAAAAACTTTTGACGGACAATTTTGGAGGATAACCATGTCTCACCAGTCTGATATTCAAAAATGGCAAGAACTGGCAGAAAAAGAGCTGCGGGGAAAACCTTTGGATGCGTTGACCCGAAACACCCCGGAAGGCATCAACATCAAGCCTCTTTATACGGC